>JAIEDJ010000018.1 GCA_029068025.1 Oscillospiraceae bacterium
AGCGCGTTGGGCTACGGCTCGTTCAATATCGAGACAGCGAGCAGTGAATTCCGCGGGACGCTGTTCTCGAAAACGCGCGATGACAGCATAACTCCCGACGAGATGACCTACTTCCATCCGTCAAGCGGTGAGCAGAAAATAAAGATGACCTGCAACAGCGGCAGCGGGATCAGCACATACGATTCGCTGTACGTGCGCGAATTCCTCGATCAGAAGGACAAATACTCGTCCTTTACGGGAAGCAACGTGCCGATAGTCGATATCAAAACAGGCGTGGAGAACGGAAAGTCGCTGCTGGTTATCAAGGACAGCTACGCTCATTCGCTGGTGCCGTTCCTTGCAAATCACTACAGCCGCATAACGATGGTCGATATGCGTTATATCAACGGTGATCTTAATATGTTCGTTGATCTTGACAGCTATGATCAGGCACTGTTTATGTACAACGCGATCACCTTCGCACAGGACGCGCAGAATATCAATAAGCTGCGCCTTACAAAGTGAGAGAGCTGCTGCTGGCGGTCGGAGCCGATGAGGACGGACTGCCGGCAGCCGCTTTTCTGAAGCGTCACGGTTTTTCGCGGAGAATAATATCCTCGCTGAAGTTCAGCGGCGGTATCACACGCGGAGATGAGATACTGCGCGGCGTGGATATTGTACATTCCGGGGAGAACGTGCGCGTGGTGCTGGAGGACAGCGGCGGCGCGGAGCCGAACAGCAGTGTCAAAGCGGGGATCGCGTTCGAGGACGAGGACGTTGTCGTGTTTGAAAAGCCGCCCGAGGTTCCCGTACATCAATCGTTCGGGCACAGGAACGATACGCTTGCGAATCTGTTTGCGGCGTTGTATCCCGAGCGTCCGTTCCGCGCGATAAACAGGCTTGACAAAAACACGACGGGGCTGTGTGTCTGCGCTAAGAACCGTCTTGCCGCGTCAATGCTGTCGGGAAACGTTTCCAAGGTGTACTATGCCGTGATCGACGGGGATATTTCCGAGCCGGGCGAGATCGACGCGCCGATAGCGAGGGTGTCGGACAGCATAATCCTCCGCGAGGTGCGCGGTATCTCCGAGGGAGGACAGCCCGCCGTGACACGATATGAGCCGATCATAAGAAAGAACGGACGGACGCTGCTTAAGATACGGCTGCTCACGGGGCGCACTCATCAGATACGGGTGCACTTCTCATATATCGGCTATCCGCTGTGCGGGGACAGTATGTACGGGGGCAACTGCTCGGATATATCTCGTCAGGCGCTGCACTGCGGCGGGGTTGAGTTCATCGGATGCTTATCCGGTGAAAAGATCCGCCTTGAAAGTCCCCTCCCCGAGGATATGAAGGCTTTGTTAAAGTAAAATTATGTGAGTTTATCCAAAAAAACAAAAAAAATCTGTTATTTTTTTAGAATTTTTATAATAGCCCTTGATTTATCGGAAGAAATATTGTATAATAATAAAGGATTATTCTGCACTATAATATGGTCGGACTGTTGATGGGTCTTTTTTTGCGATGTGAACGGCTTTAAGGCAGTACGATAACAACACGAATAACAAGTAAGGGATTGATGCAGTTGGTTTTTGGCGGAAAAATCATCAAAGTTGACGTCCTCGATGAAAAAGGTACGCTTATCCTTTCCGCCGAGAAGGGATTTGTCGTTCCCAACAATATAGCCGCCGACGAGGACGGTATTATAATGATAAAGGGCAGGGGTCTGCCCGAGTTTGAACGAAATACTATAGTTTCGGTAGTTACTACCAGCAAGGGCGGCGACAGAGTAAGATATATGTGCACGGTCACGGTTTCTTTGGATACGCAGCTGAATGTGAAGATCCTGCGCAACAACAACACACAGCTCCTTGAAGAACGCCGCAGGTTCTACAAGCTTAAGATCAAGGAAACGGGACGGGCGCTGTTTTATATCCGCGATGAAAAAACGGTCAGATATGACGAGCCGCGCGGTATCGAGATACTTGACATTAATGTCGGCGGTATCTTTATGGTGGTGGACGACGAGTTCCTTGTGGACGATCTGATCTGTGTGGAGCTTGATCTTTTTGACGAGTATCCGCTTAACGCCGCGGCACGAGTGCTCAGAATACAGCGCGAGCCGGACGGAAAGATATCCGGATACGGCTGCGAGTTTCAAGGGCTTACGGCGGCGCAGGAGGATTATGTCAGCAGGTTTATCTATAAGATCCAGTCGGAGATGCGCCAGAAAGAGGTGGCTCAGGAAGAACTTTTATGATTCGGAAGAGTCCGCAAAACTTTTCAGCTGCCTTTATCATGTAAAGACAGTTTACATATAATTTTCTGTTCGGGGGGAAAAATCGATGAAAAAATCGACTTTAAAGCTTGCTTTGATCGGTATTTTGCTTATCTTTGCGTTTGTTCCGACTTTGGTTTTGGGAGTAGTCGGCACATTCGCTACGATAAATTACAGCAAGGAAGTGCGTACAAACGAGCTGAAGACCGTTTCTTTGACCAAGTCCGGAGCCATTGAAGCACTGTTTACAAGCTACGGCAACCAGGTGCAGACGCTCGCGAAAATGTCCACGATCGTTGAAACTATTGAAAAGAACAACAACGCGGGCGAGACCGAGCTGAACGCTTTTACGAACAGCTCTGAAGATATTCTCGACTGTCTGATACTCGACAAGAGCGGCAATGTCGTTTCTTCATCCAGAAAACTGCAGGAGACCTTTGAGCATTTTGAAGAAAGCGGGCTGTCTCCTGTTTCCGGACTGCTGCATTGGGATAAGTATGACAATGCGGACGGCATTTATTTCTCTCATGAGGTGAAGGGCGGCTCATCGGGTACTACTACTGTCGGTTATGTGGTATGTGTTGTAAACATGGGTGCCGGCAGCCGTATCTCTCAGGCGCTTTCGGGAAGATATGTGGACAACAACGCGTATCTTATGATCGTTGATTCCAACGGCAACACCGTAGACAGCTCCGGAAAGAAGCAGACCGACGCTTCGATCAAGGAGAAGGTCGACACGATCTTCCGCAGCACCGAAAAGGTGAATGAGTCAACCAATCTCAGTACCATACATACGGACAAAGCCGGAAAGAACACGATAACATACGGCGTTCTTTTGAATGTGGTATCCTGGCGTTGGGTCGGAGTTGTGGACACCAACAGCATTTCGAGCTTTGCGTCCTCACTCAATATAAAGATGTGGCTGGTAAGCGTTATCGTCTTTGCACTTTCCGCGCTGATCGCGTTTGCGGTGATCAGCAAGTTCGTTGCTAATATGCAGAAGATGCTTAAGAGCATCAGTACTATAAACACCGAAGAGGGTGTTGAGGGTATGCGATTTGACACCAAGCACGACAAGAGCGAGCTTGGATCGATACAGCAGTCCTTCAACGAGTTTATGGATGAGGTATATATGAACGGCGAGCGCTACCGCACTATTGCGGCGCTTTCCGACAATATGCTGTTTGAGTGGGATTTCCACAAGGAAAGAATGTATGTGTCCGACAACATTCTGGCGAAGTTCGATCTCGATATCAATAACGCGACACTCTCCAACGGACGGTTCCTGGACTCACTTATGGAGCAGGAATTTGCCGATAAATACAAGCGCGACATAAACACGCTGCTGAAGAATCAGGGCAGCTACAGTGCGGAATATCAGCTGACCGCCAAAAGCGGCGCTAAGGTCTGGGTCTCCTGCAAGGCGACATGTGTTTCCGACCGTATGGGCGATCCTCTGCGTGTTATCGGCGTTATGACTGATATTGACAACGAGAAGAAGCTGGAAATGCAGCTTTCGGAACGCGCAAGCTTTGATTTCCTTTCGCAGCTCTTCAACAGATCAACATTTATCAAGAAGCTCTCCACCGAGCTTGACCACAGAGGACCCAATAAGATCGGAATGATGTTCATTGACGTCGATGACTTTAAGTTTATCAACGACAGATACGGACACGCGGTCGGTGATGAGGTTATCCGCTTTGTGGCGGATACGATCCGTTTGAAGGTGGATAACCGCGGCGGCTTTGCGGGACGCTTCGGCGGTGATGAATTTGTCCTTTGCTATACAAATCAGGAGGATATCGCAAATCTTGAGCAGATCGCAATGGATCTTATCGACGAGCTGTATATCGGTTATACGACCGCTGACGGCATGCTGATCAACGTTCGTGCTTCTATCGGTATCTCCTACTGTCCGCTTCACACGGAGGACGCAAATGAGCTTATCGCGTTTGCGGATACGGCTATGTACTTCGTAAAGAAGAACGGTAAGACAAACTATCACGTTTATGTTCCGGAGGACAGCGAGTCGGGCGAGTATAACGATCCCGAATTCTGATCAATAAATATTAAGAACCTGTGCCAATAACAGAGGTGTGCGGATTTTCAAGCAAATTTAGTCCCTGTCAAGAAAAAGCGACGCAGGCGTACTTTATGTACGTCAAGGAGCTTTGACGCAGGCAGCGGCAAAATTTGCTGAAAAGACGTGCACCGGAGTTATTGGTACAGGTTCGATGCAGGGACGTGCAGGGGCGTACACGGAGGTACATCTTTGTGCGCCCTTGTGCTGTTTAAATTGGAGGAAGAGAGCCTTGTCAAAAATAATTGCTGTGACAAATCAAAAGGGCGGAGTAGGAAAAACGACCACCTGCGCGGGGCTTTGCGGAGGACTTGCCAAGCTCGGCAACAAGGTGCTGGCCATAGATCTCGATCCGCAGGGGAATCTGAGCTTCAGTCTTGGCGCGGAGGTCGAGGACAACTTCACCATATATGACGTTATGAAGGGCAACTGTGATATCGGCGACGCGATAATCAAGGGCGAGACATGCGACGTTGTTCCGTCGAATATACTGCTTTCCGGTCTGGAGCTTGAAATGACCGGTGTGGGGCGCGAATACGTCCTTCGCGAGCAGCTGAATTATGTCAAGAAAAACTATGATTATATTATACTGGATACGCCGCCCGCGCTGTCGGTGCTTACCATCAACGCTTATACAGCGTCGGACGAGCTTATCATCCCTATGCTGTGCGAGGTGCTTTCCTTGCAGGGAATAGCGCAGCTTCGTCAGACTATATTCGCGGTAAAGCGTTATTACAACAAGCAGCTCGTGGTGCGGGGAATACTTCTCAACAAGTACAATCCTCACTATACGCTGACAAAGGAGGTCGAGGAGCTGGCTCAGATGATCGCCGAACAGCTTGACACAGTGATCTTCAAGTCTAAGATCAGCAATTCCGTGACGATCGCCGAGGCTCCCGCGCACGGTGAATCCATCATCACCTATTCACCCAAGAGCCGTTCGGCAATGGAATATATGGCGTTCATCAAGGAGCTGACTTCTCAGTCATCAAAGAAAACCAAAGCAAAGAAAAGCGGAGATGATAAATGAGTAACAGAACCGCACGCGGATCAAAGCTGCCGGACAGGCTTGCGGACGCTGTCGGCTGTCCGAGACCGAATTCCTCAAAGACGGGGAATTCTTCCGTATCAAAGAAAACCGGAAGCAATTCAAAGAAGCCCGTATCAAAAGCGGGTGTACAGCGAAAAAAGGCGAGTCCCGCGGATATGGCAGCCGATGGAATACACTCAAGCTGTAAGACTCCTCAGGTGATGAAGCTGATAGAGAGCGACAAAAATAATAATCTCGTGATCATGGCAGGGAAGAGCCGCGTTCCCGATCAGCTGCGCGGACGCGAATCACTGTCGCGCATGATGAGGCGTGGTCTGGGCGAGGAGTTCTCAGACTCTGATGATACGACGGTTGTGAATATCACCGAGCTTGCGATAGAATACGAAGCGGCGGAGATACTGGATCGCTTTAACGCGTGCAGCTGTGACAAATGCGTCGAGGTGTTTTCAAAGAGGATCGCCGAGAGAGTTCCCGCAAGGTTTGCGAGAATAAGCAAGTCGCACCGCAACGGTTCGCGTGAGCTGGCTGAAAGAGTGCTTCCGATGCGGAAAACAGTGCTGTCGGAGATGATACGCGAGTTGATCTGCAACAAGCAGCGCTGTTTTCATGATGAATAACCGAAAAAATACTGTTGATTTTTTTGAGAAAATGTGGTATAATAAACGCAAGCGTTTATTATAAGTATGTCCACGCGCATATGTTCGCCTTCGGCTTACTTCGCACGGTTATGGACAGTTATACCGCAAATTCTCCGAATTTACGGTATAACGAATTATAAAATGTTGCATACTTGTGCCATAAGCGGGTGTGCGGCTTAAAATCGTTATATTGAGATACAATATATGGGGAAAATCATATTAAAGAGGAGAAAAAGCTATGGCATTAGACATCGGAATAGATCTTGGAACAGCAAATATAATCATTACGGTATCGGGCAAGGGGATCGTACTCAATGAACCGTCCGTCGTGGCTTATGACAGAAAGAAGAAAGTGGTCGTTGCCGTTGGTACCGAGGCATATAAAATGATAGGCAGAACGCCCGAGTATATCGTCGCCGTGCGTCCGCTCAAGGACGGCGTTATTTCCGATAACGATATGACGCAGGCTATGATAAAGGAATTCATCAATATTGTGAACGGCGGTTTTATGGTAAAGCCGCGTGTTGTGCTTTGCGTGCCCAGCTCCGTTACGGACGTTGAACGCAGGGCAGTCGTCGAGGCGGCGCTGTCCGCGGGTGCTCGCAAGGTGTACCTTATCGAAGAGCCTATCGCCGCGCTTATAGGCGCGGGTATTGATATCTCAAAGCCGAACGGAACAATGGTCGTAGATATCGGCGGCGGAACGTCCGATATTGCTATAGTATCCTTTAACGGAATAGTGCAGTCGCGTTCCGTGAAGATGGCGGGAAATAAGTTTGACGCGGCGATAATCCGCCATATCACGCAGAAATACAAGATCCTGATCGGTGAAAAGACCGCCGAGAAGGCAAAGATGGAGATCGCAAATGTTTTCAATCCGACGGGCGAGAAGAGAATGGTCATCCGTGGCCGTCATTTGCTGCGCGGACTGCCGGAGAGCCTTGAAATAAGCGATTTCGATACTTATGAGGCGCTGCATGAGAACGCTATGGAGATCGTTGAGCAGATCAAGGCGGTGCTGGAGTCTACGCCGCCGGAGCTTGTCGGCGATATTCTCAGCAACGGTATCCTGCTGACGGGCGGCGGCGCGATGCTGGGCGGACTTGCCGAGCTTATCAGCGACAGAGTCGGAGCGCCGTGTTTTATGGCGAATTGCCCTATTGAGTGTGTGGCGCGCGGTGTGGATATGGCATTCTCAATGTCGAACGAGCTGCTTGACGGCTTCGAGCAGGTGCAGCTGTACGGGTTTAAATAATTTGTTATTTTGAACACAAAAGGTGTCGGAAGGAAACCGACACCTTTCTGTTATTGTGCTGACATAAACGGATCGGATGAAGGACAGAGTTGAAGTCAGTGCGACTATTCTGTCTTGGCATAGTTTTCGGATTTGAAAGCTGCCCATTGTTCCTCGCCAAAATAGGAAATTATATTTTTGGCGGAGAAATCACGCGTATCGTCGCTTATATCGGGAGCGGGATCTATTCGATATGCTCCCTGATAGTATCCGACGGGGTAATAGAATCCGGCAAAATCCTCGAATTCCCGGAGGACAAGTAAATATTTTTGATCAATTTCAAGGGTTGGTTCAAATGGGCAAAGCCGTATTATCACCACGTTGCCGGGTTGATCTCCCAAAACGGCTAACTGTTCATCGGCGTAAGCTTCGTCTTCAAGCCCTCCTGCGATTTTAAGCTTAATATTGTTTCCGACTTTTCCCTTATACACATTTGAGATCTCCAGATCGTAAACGGTACACAAAACCTTATCATACTTTGATACGGGCGGCGGATCTGTCATATCATCATGTACCATAAAAGATATATCCGTGACCTTGCCCACAACAACTATATCGCTATCCGATATCAAGTCTTCAACACTATTGTAGGGCATCCAGTCAATAAGCATTTCGACATATTTTATTTCCGGCTTTGCTGCCGAATCGGGCTGTTCAGCCGATACGGACTGTGTGACGGTTGATGTGAACGGCAATATTTTTGCGATAGTTAATGTTATCACCGCACAGGCAGCCGCTGCCGCCGCGAACTTCGTCCAAAACATTTTCTTCGAGCCGCTCCTATACGAGATCGAATCGGTAATGAGCTTATCGTCAATATATTCCATTGCGTTAGCGATACGTGATTTATTCATAAATAAATTCCCTCCTTGGTTAAATAATCGCGAAGCTTGTTTCGCGTATGATACAGCAGATTTTTGACCTTGCTTTCGGTGAAGTTATACCGTGCGGCGATCTCGCTTACGGAATCGAAAAACCAATATTTCCGTATAAACGTGTTCCGTGCGTCCGGCTTTTGCGTTTGAAGAAAGCGGTTAATGATACCGCCGATATCCTCATCCTTGATATCGGGTCTTAGACTGCTGTCGGGTAAAGCGTTTTCAAGCTCGGATAACGACATGATACAATCGGGCGATCTTTTAGACGCCAAATTAAAATCAAGGCGTTTCAAAGCTAAATTTCTTGCTATTTTGCACAGAAAGGCTTTAAAGTTATCGGGCCTCGCGGGCGGGATCGCGTTCCATACACCGTAAAGGGTATCGTTGACACATTCCTCGGTATCCTCGCTGTTTCCCAGAATGTTTTTAATTATGCTGCGGCACAGTCCTCCGTATTTTAATCCGGTCTGCGTGATAGCGTTTTCATTTCGTTCAAAATACAATTCAATGATCCGCAAGTCGTCCATAAATTCACCTGCCTGTGAAAAGTTTGGAAAGGTCCTTTCTGATTTTTAAGTACGTTTTTTTTGGCGTTAGTCTCAAAAAATAAAAAAATATTATGTGTTTGTTTCTGTTTTCTTATTATTACGTAATGAGCGGGGAGATAAAAGCCGTTCTTAATATTCTGCGCTTTGCAGAATCAATTCGGATATTACAAGGCGCAAACTACGCTGCACGAAATGCGGCTTGAACAAATACCACAGACACATTTTTACATAATAAGGTCACAAAAAGCGGAGGGCAGGTGCTCTCCGCTTTGATCATTGTTTATTCAGGGTTCGGGCGGCTGCGCAAACTCCTCGTTTTCTCCGGACGGTTCACAGTCGATGAATCTTCCGACTGCGGCAAGGTTTTTTGGTGTGTTTTTCAGGATGACATGCGGCTTCGACTTGTCGGGGAGCTCCTCGAAATAAATGTGCAGTTTGTCACCGCTGCGCTGTACGGTTATCTCCGAAGGTTCGTCAAGTCCCAGAGTAAATAACCCGCTTTCGGTAATAAAATATAAAACGCCTATTATGCAGACAAAACCCTCGGCAATTATTAAACCGGCAAATGTCAGTGAGAAGTTATATGTGTCGAGAAGTTCATAATTTTCAGCAAGTTTTTTTTGACAAAGACGGTTGACATCGGTCACTACTGTTCCCGTTTTTGCTGCATATTTTTCATTATATCTTTTTGCGAATTCTTCCTCGAATCCCGGGAGCGTCAGATTTGACTGAACTTCTGTCCAGACTCTGATATTCTCTCTGGGGGTTGAAGTCTGTGAATAAAAAACACACCATAACACTGACATTATACTCAACAAGCCAATATCAATAAGGAGCAGACGCGTTTTTATGCAGATCTTAAGAATGCCAAAGCGGCGTGCTCTTACAATATATTTGATATGACGATAGAGTGATCTGATAAGAAAAAACAATAGTACAGTAATGATGGTGATGGTCAAAATTTTATCCATTTAATGTATGTTCCTTTCGGCGGGTCACTTCTTGGTGATGATCAGCTCCATTGACCCATTGTAGCGGCTGCTTACCGAATATTCTCTGACCTCAAAGCCGCATTTTTCCAGCAGCGCTTCAAGACCGCTGTAATTAAAGTAGGTAATGTGGTATGGCTCCAGCCACATCGGGTCGGTGAATTTCCTCAGCCGTGTGAAGGAACTTTCGTAGTTCGGTGTGGACAGCCACAGCACTCCGTCGTCGTCAAGGAGGCTGAATGCGCTTTTCAGCGCGGCTTCGGGGTCGGTGACGTGCTCAATAACGTCGCCCATTATGATGATAGGGAAGGTCTTGTCCGATTTGAAGGTGAGAAAGTCTCCGCAGTGTATCGGGATACCGAGAATGTTTGAAACTCTTTGCGCGCTTTCCTCAACAATTTCCACGGCGTTTGGCTCATAGCCCATTTCCAGAGCCACGGACAGCAACTCACCATTGCCTATGCCGACTTCGAGCAGTGCTTTTTTATCGGTATACCCGCGAAGCTTATTCAGAATATCGCTCCATATCGCCAGAGTGTGTGCGCTTGTGATATTTGATACGGCGTTTTCGCTGTTTTCGTTCGGAACGATCTCCTTTTGGCGTTCTGACAGCGCAAGAAATTCCTCGGGAAACTGTTCGGTATAAAGATTTCCGCAGCCGGTACACTTCATCCAGAGCTTGAACGGCTGAAACGGATAGTCAAAGTCCGCCATTCTGTAGGAGAACGCGCAGTGATACGGTTCGCCGGTGCCGCCGCAGACCGGGCATTTTTCAAAGATGCGCTGAGCGGTGGGTTCGTATATATAATCCGGGCGGGGCATACCCTCGCGTTTGAAAATGTTCGGGTACTTTTCTGCTGTCTCCATAAGGAACTCGAATTTTCTGCGTTCGGAGGAAAACCGAAGCTTTGCAATAAGTTCCACTAAGAATACACTTGAATGTCCTATGCGCGGCGCTTTTGCGCAGAATCTGAAAAGCTCCCCGGCAAATTCCTCGTCCTCATATATATATATATATATATATATCAAGCCATTTTTTCAGTTCGATGAATACCTTTTCGGTGACAGCTTGAAAGAAAGCATCAAGAAGCTGACCGGCTTGCGGCGATGCGGTATTTCCTCCGGAGCAGACATTTTCCAAAGCGGAAAAGGTGTCTGCGGTGATCTGTCCCGAATCTGATATAACAGAAAACCAGCTTTCCCTTAAACTGCGCACCTCGCGAACCAGTTCCTTTTCTGCGGAAGGATCACGCGAGCCGAATGAAAGTACCTGAGTCCGGGTGTAAATATCGGACATCTTTTGCTGTACTTCCATCAAACGGATGGCTTTGTTTTTATCAACTTTATTTGTCTGCACTTTATACCTCCACATCGGCATTATAGTCAACGCCGTCGATGTTGAAGCCGAACATCTGATAGAAGTCCTCCCAATAGCCGTCTATGTCGGTAACGTCCTTGAAATTCTCTTGGTTGATATTATCCCAGACCTTGGATACCTCCGCCTGGATATCGGGCTGCATTTCCCAATCGTCCATGCGGATCCGTCCGTCGCTGTCGAGGTTCAGCTCGCCGCTTGCAAGACGCGCCCAGAGACGCTGCATTTGCTCGATGCAGCCCTCGTGATTGCCCTTGGCTTTCATTATCTTATAGAGAATCGAAATGTAGAGCGGCACGATCGGGATCGCCGACGATGACTGTGTTACAAGCGCCTTGTTTACGGAGATATACGCGCGGACACCTTTGGAATTCAGCTTCCCGGAGGTCTCGAGCAGGTGAGCCTTTGCTCTGCCTATCGAGCCTTCAAAGTACATGGGGTGTGTGATCTCGGGGCCGATGTAGGAATACGCTATAGTGAGCGCGTTGGCCTTGATCACGTCGGCAGCCTTGAGCGCGTCGATCCACGCTTCCCAATCCTCGCCGCCCATTACCTTGACGGTGGCTTCTATTTCCTCGTCTGTGGCGGGTTCTATGGTTATTTCGGAGATCGCGTTGTTGCGCAGATCAATGGTTTTGTTGGTGTAGGGTGCGCCCGTGGTTTTGAGAACGCTTTTATAGACGGTCTCGCCTACGGTCCTGCGCGGAGCGGCGAGCGAATACACGACCATATCTACCTTGCCGAGATCGGACTTGATGAGCTTGATCACTTCTTTTTTACATTCGTCGGAGTAAGCGTCGCCGTTCACGGACTTGGCGTACAGTCCGTCGGCAGCGGCAAACTTCTCGAAAGCTTTGGTGTTATACCAGCCGGCGGTGCCGGTCTTGTTTGAGCCGCCCTCCTTGTCGAACATCACGCCGAGAGTTGCTGCGCCGCACCCGAACGCGGCGGAGATCCTCGACGCGAGACCGTAGCCCGTCGACGAGCCGATAACAAGCACCTTTTTCGCGCCGTCGAGCTTTCCGCGTGACTTTACATATTCGATCTGCTTCTGAACTGCCTTTTCGCAGCCGACCGGGTGAGCGGTGGTGCAGATAAAACCTCTTACTTTGGGCTGAACTACCATAATTTTTTTCCTCCGTTTACAAAAACTGTGAATTAAAATAATTCATAAATATTATAACATTTTTTGGGTATTTTTTCAAGTGTGATTTTAAAAAAATCAAAATAAAAACTTGATGGTAACAAAGGCTGATGCACGATCATACATCTTGGCATTATCCACATAGACGCGGATATTTCAATATTGGAAATGCTGTAATAGGCAGCTTCATTGACTGCAAGATCATCGATGTCAAAAATAACTGTTTGTAATATCGCTTGAAAATATAACAAAACTTCTATGCTGATAAGCGGCAGGGAAGTTTTAAATATAATTGCAACATTTTTCCTATATGCGTGGTATTATTTATGTACGGATAAATTCAGCAAAACAATAACAAGGAGTAAAATTTATGAAGAAAATTACAAAATCAGCGGCAATTCTGATCTTGACGGCTGCCCTTACCGCCTGCGCGGCAAATAAAGTTAACGGCGGCGAGCATGACTACATTTTATCTCAATCGAATAATTCAAGCGACACAAATTACAAAGCACCTGATATGAGTTATGAAAACCCTCTGCCGTTCACGCTTTTCGGCGCTGACAACGTTCAGATAGATTTCGGCGAAGTGACCTCTATCCTCGACCGAAACGGAGAACCGGTTTCACCGGATAAGCTTGAGGACACCAATTGGAACGAGATCACCTGCGACGGTTTCGCGTATATCGCTGCACGGCCAAGCATTATCCTCAACAGCATAGACAACGCCGACCTGTACGATGAGGAACACATGTCGTTTAAGGACGTGCCAGACTATTCCGATATAGAGTATAAGCGATATTATGTCGGGGACAAGCTCGGCGAGTTGACGCTTACAAGCGCGAATACCTTATTCTCGCGTGTTGGGTTCAATGACAAGTCGGGACCTCTTACAAGCGAGCAGATCAAAGCGGAAGGACTGCCGTTTTCTTCAATGCTCAAGCGCTGTGAAGTGAGCTTTGACGGCGAACTGACTATGACGGGCTATATCCGCGTGAACGTCGACGAATACGGCGTGGAGGACGGAGAGGTTCTGTTCGCGCCGACCGAAGACTGTCCGCTGCCCGTGATGAATTATTACGCAGAGCGCGAAAGGGATAAGACAGTGACTCCGCTCTGGACACGGAAATCTCACGGTCTCGCATATGTAAGCGAATATCCGGTCATACGGCTCGGAAATATCCACAAGGACGCGGATATAGGAAGCCTTCCGACCGACGGGACTTCTGTAAAGGTACAGGTCACTGTGACCGATATCACAATGTTCTGCGACGTACATATGAGCAGCGTTATAGCTTGTAGGATCGTTGATATTAAAGAAGTATAATACGTCCTGTAATAATCGATGAAAATATAACCAAACAAAGCATCCCCGCCGCAAAACGGCAGGGATACTTTAAATTACAAACGAATTACGTACAAAAAGCTGTCAATTTTCATCGGGTTCGTCCCAGTTGTGCCAAACGTTTTGAACGTCATCGTTATCGTCCATTGTCTCGAGCATTAAGCCCATCTTCTTGATCTGATCCTCGTCGGTGAGCGTGGTATACGTGCTCGGGATCTGCTCCGCCTGAGCCGAAATAACGTCATAGCCGCGCTTGGTAAGCTCCGCCGCAACGTTTCCGACCTCGTTCGGATCGGTGGTTATCTCCACAACGCCGTCCTCAAAGCTGAAATCGTCCGCGCCGCTCTCAAGGATATCCTCCATCGCCTTGTCCTCGTCGATGTCGCCGTCCTCGTTGTTGAGCACGATGATACCCTTGAGCGAGAACATAAAGCTCACGCAGCCCGCCGTTCCGAGATTGCCGCCGAACTTGTCGAAATAGTGACGGATCTCGCCCGCCGTGCGGTTTCTGTTATCGGTAAGGCAGTCAACGATCACCGCGACTCCGCCCGGACCGTAGCCCTCATAAACGCAGTTTTCGTAATCGTTCTTCTCCGCGCCTCCCGCCGCTTTTTTCAGCAGACGGTCGATGTTGTCGTTCGGAATGTTGTTGGACTTAGCCTTCTGGACAAGCGCGGCAAGGCGCGAATTGTTCACGGGATCCGCCGAACCTGTCTCCTTGATACAAACAAGGATCTCGCGGCTGATCTTGGTGAATACCTTTGCGCGCGCGCCGTCCTTCTCACCCTTCTTGCGCTTGATAGTGCTCCATTTTGAATGTCCCGACATATTGATTCTCCTTTACTATATGTAATATTTAATGTATTTTTTACAATTTATCATCGCAGGGAAGCGCCTTGCAGATCGCGTCAAACAGCTCCTCAAGCCGTTTATCCTGTCCCGTAAGGCTCAGATAGCCGAACAGCGCTTCCAGCGCGGTCGCACGCCGATATTCCGACGGCTTTGCGCTCTTGGGAACGGATACTCCTCCTGCGTTTCGTCCGCGTCTGACAATATCCGCCTCGCGCTCGGTAAGCAGCGGCTCGATAACCCCGACAGCGTCCGACTGATAGCTCGCGCGGACGCGTTCCACCGCCAACTCGTGCAGTCTGCCCGCGTTTGTCTGGTGCTCGAGAACGACGCGATTCCTGACCATTGCTTCATACACGCTGTCTCCGTAGAACGCCAGCACGTTCGGACTGTATGCTGCCGCTTCCTTTTGAGTAAGATTACCTCCGACCATCGGCGTCACCCCAATATGTAATAGACATAACTATACTCCTCACTGTGAAGCTCGAACATATATGTTTCCTTGTTGACCTCGCCGATACCCGTGCCGTCGTCGCCGTCCGATTCGCGGACGATCTTTCCCAGCAGCTCATTCATAGGACGATAGTAACCGTCCAGCCAATCGGATCTTGGCGAAATGTAGAAATCCAGAACCTTGAAGCCCTGCTCCTTCGCCGAGATCACCACCCGATCCAGCGGCATAGGCCGCCCGAATCTTCGTTCAACATAGCTCCTTGTATCAGGAGACGGATCGATAAGCCAGCAAAGCGTGCGGTACACAGCGGTCCTGCCTTTTTTAAGTCCCTCGCGGAGCTGCTCAAAGCGTCTTGCCACTCCGTCGGGTTCGGCGCTGCCGTTGAACCAGATAAAGTCCCAGCCGCCGTCATTTGCGGCGATCTCATACGCGCCGACTACCCGCGTTTTCATACCGAGCTTTTCGGCATTCTCCGCGCGGTAGTCCTCGTAGAACGTTGCCAGCAGATCCGCGCCTGTTTTTTCCTTGATAAGAGACGGCGTGAACAGATCGTCTCCAAAGAACAGCGCGTTCTGGGCATTGACCTTTCCGCACAGCTCCATGACCTTCCGAGCGGTGTCCTCGCTGCCTGCCGTGGAGCGTTCCATCTGCTTCAACAATTCGTTATAAAAGCTCATCTGATCACTCTCCGTAATAGAATTAAACGATCATCTTACATAGTTGAATTCAAAATCGTATATTGCAACAACGTCGTCCTCTTGGATCCCCTGCCGCTCCAGCTCGTCAATTATGCCGCTGCTGCGGAGCACACGCTGAAAATACTGCAGGCTCTCGTAGTCGTCCATATTGACAGTGGACAGTATCGGAGCCAGCCACTCTGCGTCGACGATATACACGCCGTCCTCCGCCTTCTCAACGGCGAACGAGTGCTTCTGCTCGTCAAGCCGCGCGATCTCCTCCAGCGTCAAAGGAACGGCTTCATAGCGCTTTACGGGCGGAAGCTTGTCCAGCTCAGCCGTGACCGCGTCGATCAGCGCGTCCGTGCCCTCGGTGGTCGCCGCGGATATCTTAAACAGCCGCAAGCCTTTATCCGTGATGAACTTCTCAAAAGCCGCAATCTGTTCCTCAGAAGCAAGATCGCATTTGTTCGCCGCAACGATCTGCGGACGCTCGGCAAGCTCCTCGGAGAAGTTCGCCAGCTCCGCGTTGATCTTGTCAAAATCTTCGGCAGGATCGCGTCCCTCAATGCCCGAAACATCAACCACATGAACGATAAGCCGACACCGCTCCACGTGCCGTAAAAACGCGTGACCCAGTCCCACGCCCTCACTCGCGCCCTCGATCAGTCCGGGGATATCCGCCATCACGAACGATTTCTCGCCGCGCTTGACAACGCCCAGCACCGGGGTGAGCGTTGTGAAGTGATAATTCGCGATCTTCGGCTTTGCCGCGCTGACCACGCTTATAAGAGTGGATTTCCCGACGTTTGGAAAACCGACCAGTCCCACGTCTGCCAGCAGCTTAAGCTCCAGCGTAACATCGAACTTCTCACCGGGAAACCCGGGCTTCGCAAATCTCGGGATCTGCCGAGTGGGAGTGGCGAAATGAACGTTTCCCTTGCCGCCCTTACCGCCGCGCGCCACGATCACAGGCTCGTCGTCAGAAACGTCCGCAAGTATGCGCCCCGTGTGTGAATCCTTGACAATAGTACCCCTCGGAACGCGTATCACGGTAGGCTCCATCGACTTGCCCGAACAACGCTTGGCGCCGCCCGGTTCGCCGTCGGGAGCAATATACTTTTTCTTGTATCGGAAATCGATCAGCGTTGACAGGCTGTCGTCCGCCACAAACACGATATCCGAGCCTTTGCCGCCGTCGCCGCCGTCGGGGCCGCCCGCGTTAACATACTTTTCGCGGTGAAACGACACCGCGCCGTTGCCGCCGTTACCGGCTTTTATGGTAATTTCAACCTTATCAACAAACATGATTTTAAAAGCAGTGCTCCTCTCATATGATCCTGCGCCGCAAAATACACAAATAAGCCGGAGTTTTAATTCCGGCTTATCGACCTTTGAATTGTAAAGGCTGAACAGCCTTTAGGCATACCGCCGGCAACGACCCGCGCCGATCACTCAGCCTCAGCGTAAACGGAAACCTGCTTTCTGTCGCGGCCTACGCGCTCAAACTTAACGGTGCCGTCAACCATAGCGAACAGAGTGTCATCGGAACCTCTGCCTACATTGTTTCCGGGATGGATATGTGTTCCACGCTGTCTTACGAGAATGTTGCCCGCAAGCACGAACTGACCGTCCGCACGCTTAACGCCAAGTCTCTTAGACTCGGAATCGCGGCCGTTCTTGGTGGAACCCATTCCCTTTTTATGTGCGAAATATTGCAAACCTATCTTGATCATTGTTAAAACCTCCTAAATAATATCCGGCTAATAATTGGTGAGATCCTCAATCGTCAGCTTAACATTGCTGTAATCCTCCGCGATGCTCTCCAGATGCGAGTGAAACGCCGCAAGCAGCCGCATTGCCGCCGAATTATAGGCTTTCAGCCGCAGCGAGATCCGATTTTCCTCGACAGTAACCTCCGCGTCCGCACCGAAATTCTCGGTTATCGCGTTGCACACAAGCATCGTGCAGGAGCTTACCGCCGCGCAGACGATATCATTACCATCCCATTCGCTGACCGCCTCGCCGTAGCCCGCATGTCCGCTGATCTCGAATCCGTGAAACTCGCAGGCAGCCTCGTAGAATACAGCCTTGAGCATTACGCGTTGATGGATTCGATCCTTACCTGAGTAAACGGCTGTCTGTGACCCATCTTTCTCTTAACATGCTTCTTGGGCTTGTAAGTGAAAACTGTGATCTTTCTGCCTCTGCCGGTCTTCATCAGCGTAGCCTTAACGGTAGCTCCGCTTACATAAGG
>JAIEDJ010000181.1 GCA_029068025.1 Oscillospiraceae bacterium
TCCGACGTATAGAATTTTATCGGCAAACCGTGACGTTCGGCGAATTCAAGCAAGCCCTGTTCATCACGCTTAAGATCAATCGTTGCGATCTCGATCACCTGACGGAAATCATACTTCATATACTCAAAAGCCGCGAAAACGCGCTTTTCGATAACGTCCGCAGGCACACCGCGCTTGCAGCCGATACCGAGGACGATATTCCGCGCCAAAAGATCAAGAATTATCGGAGGAAAATGCTCCGCGTCCTTTGGACTTGGCTTTTGCACGATGTTTATTCCCACGCCGCTTATCTCGCTATTGGATAAGTCATTCGGATAGTTTATGAACTCAAACTCGCTTACCATGGAAATACATTCACCGCGAAGAACCGCTGCCGCGACCTCCTTAGCCGCTTTGAGGTCGTCCAAAATCAAATCGTTTGCTTTTGCGAACAGATCAGGCGAGAATTTTCCGCGAGCGTCCGTCGCCGTAGTAATAACGGATACAGCGCCAATCTCTTTTGCAATTACCCTTGCGAGCATATTCGCGCCGCCGATATGCCCGGAAAGTATCGGGATCGCAAATTTTCCCGAATCATCGACTACCACCACAGCCGGATCGGTCGTTTTTGACTTAATATGCGGCGCAATTGCTCTCACCGCTATTCCGCAGGCACAAACGAAAATCAGAGCGTCAAACTTGCCGAATATTCGCGCTGTCAATTCCCCGATATTTTCAAAGGTTGTTCCTTCAAAATTATCCAGCTTGTGTAGCTCAAAACAAAACGACATGACTTCAAATTGATCACGCTTAAATTCGGTCTCGCGAAACTTTTCTGCGAGTTTCAGCGCAATTTTGGCTCCGGCAGCACTTACCGAAATAATTGCGGTCTTCATTCTTTGCCCTTCCTGAATTCCGTTGAAAAACTCTCGTCATACAGCTTAGACAGTGAGTAATCATTTCCAAGGAAATTCCCCACGGTAATCAGCGCGGTCTTAGAAATACCATTCGTCTCGGCGGCTTTCTCAAGCGATCCAACAGTGCAGCGAACGATCTTTTGATCTTCCCAGGTCGCCTTGTACACGATAGCCGCCGGAGTATCCGGAGAATAACCGCCTTTAATTAACCGCTCGGACAGCTCCGCAGTCATTCCCGCGCTAAGGAAGACCACCATAGTTGCCCCGTGAGCCGCAAAGCTCTCAATGCTCTCGCGCTCGGGAACCGCTGTTCTGCCCGCCATTCGTGTGATGATAACGCTCTGCGAAACATCCGGCAGCGTGTACTCGGCTTTGAGAGCCGCCGCCGCGCCGCAGAACGAGCTAACGCCGGGACAGATCTCATACCCGATATCTAATGCGTTCAGTCTGTCCATCTGTTCGCGAATAGCTCCGTAAAGCGACGGATCGCCGGTGTGAAGCCTTACGGTCATCAGCCCGCGCCGCTCGGCGTTCTCCATTACGGAGATCACCTCGTCCAATGTCATCAAAGCGCTGTTGTGTATCTCGCAGCCGTCCTTTGCGTAATCCAGAAGCTCGGGGTTTACAAGCGAACCCGCGTATATTATCACATCAGCACCTTCAAGAAGCCGCATACCGCGCACCGTGATAAGATCGGCAGCTCCGCTGCCCGCTCCGACAAAGTTGATCATAATTTGATCTCCCCCGTAATTTTTTTGATTAACTCATCCGCCAAACTCGTTTTAAGAATAATTTCATGCTTGTCCGAGAACATCACAGCACCAACCTCGATATTGCCGCGGACCCTGGCATTGAGATAGTCCTCCGCGCGTTTCACAAGTATTTCAAGAACCGTCCCCAGTCTGTCCTTTAGCAGCAGATCGAGCGCCGCATCCACGGTCGCGCAGTCAATAAGCGGCGCAAGCACCCCGGACGGCAAACCGGCAAGCACTCCGCAGGTGATAAGCACGTCCATACGCCCGTCCGCGTGAGCGGAGTGCGTGTTCATTATCCCCGCGCCGAGCTTCACGAGCTTTCCAAGATGTCCGACGATCAGTACGCTCTCGAATCCCAGCTCCAGCGCGATATCCAGCGCCTCACCGATATAGTTTGAACAGGTAACACAGTCCTCCGAACGAAACGGCAGTCTGTCTTGCACGAACCGCTCCCCGAAGTTCCCTAGAGTAAGCGGCAGTACGGTCTTTCCCGCCGCGCGGAGCGAACGTGCTTCTATGCGGATAGTCTCCACAAGCGCCGCCGTGCTCATAGGCTCGACGATCCCGCTTGTTCCGAGTATCGAGATACCGCCGACGATCCCCATGCGCGGATTATACGTTTTTTTCGCGATCTCCGTGCCGTTCGGGACAAAAATCTCCGCGCAAAGTCCGCCGCGATGATCGAATTTCTCCGCCGCAAGCGCAAGCTGCTCCGCGATCATTCGGCGCGGCACGGAGTTTATCGCCCACTCGCCGATCGGCTGGTCAAGTCCCGCCTTTGTGACCTTTCCGATACCCTCGCCGCCCGTGACCGTGAAGCCCTCGGCGGTCTTGCTGACGC
>JAIEDJ010000182.1 GCA_029068025.1 Oscillospiraceae bacterium
ATATAAAACCTATTGACTTTATATGTTTTTAGCGGTATAATACAAACATGATTTAAAAAGACCGGGGGAATAAGAATTGGATCATTTGGATTTCAATACGAGATTACTGCATGATAATTTCGTGCCGGATAAAACTACCGGTGCCACGCTGACGCCCATATATCAGGTGAGCGCCTTTGCCCGTGAGTCCGCTGAAGAACTGGAACGAGTATTCAATAACAAAGCGCCCGGGTTCGCGTATACGAGGATCAGCAACCCTACGGTATCGGCGTTTGAGAATAGAGTCAACGCACTTGAAAAAGGCTTAGGAGCAGTTGCCTGTTCATCGGGTATGGCTGCTGTTTCGATGTCGCTGATGAATATTCTGCGTTCGGGCGATGAGGTGATAGCAAGCAGCGGATTGTTCGGAGGGACGATAGATCTGTTCGGCGATCTCGCGGATTTCGGGATAACCACATGTTTTGTCGAGCATACCACGCCCGAGGAGATCGAGCCGCTTATTAATGAAAAAACACGGGTGATATTCGCGGAGCTTATTGGAAATCCCGGGCTTGAGGTAGTCGATATTTCGGCGGTTGCGGAGCTTGCTCATTCGCGCGGTATTCCGCTTATTCTTGACAGCACGACCGCTACTCCGTATCTTATCAATCCGTTTGAATTCGGCGCGGATATCGTAGTCCACTCATCGTCAAAATACATAAACGGCGGCGGAAATTCAATCAGCGGCATAATAGTCGACAGCGGAAATTTCAAGTGGGATACCCAGAAATTCCCCGGGCTTGTCGAATACAAAAAATACGGAAAGCTTGCGTATCTCGCAAAGCTCCGCAACGGTATCTGGCGAAACATCGGCGGCTGCCTTGCCCCTATGAACGCGTTTATGAATTCGGTGGGGCTTGAAACTCTGGGCTTGCGCATGGAAAGAAGCTGTGAAAACGCTTTGAAGCTGGCAGAATTTTTTGAGGCTTCAAACGGAGTTGAGGTGAATTATCCCGCATTAAAAAGCAGCAAATATTTTGATTTGTGTAATCGGCAATTAAAAGGAAAAGGTGGCGCGATAATCACGATAAGAGCAGGTTCGAGGGAACGCGCGTTTAAGCTGATAAACGCGCTGAAGCTCGCGGTCAACGCTACGAATATAGGCGACGTGCGAACGCTTGTGATACATCCGTCAAGCACGATCTACACGCACAGTACGGAGGCTCAGAAGCACAGCGCAGGGGTATTTGACGATACGATAAGGATAAGCGTCGGGATCGAAGATATCAATGACTTGATCGGCGATTTTGATCAAGCGATAAAATCATTATAATAAGCGAGGCGGGGGAGTCGGCAAGCGCAGCGTTAGCGGAGCTTGTCGATTCCGCGAGGGGAAACCGCAGCAAAGCGAGGATTTGCCCGACCGCCGAGCGTTTTAAATAAGGAGGAAATTATGGCAGCGGATTTTGCGACATTAAAAAAAGGCGGATTTATGCGCCAGAAGCAGAAGAATAATTTCTCGCTCAGATTAAGAGTTGTGGGCGGAAATTTAACGGCGGTACAGCTTGCGAAGATCGCCGAGGTAGCGGAGAAATTCGGCGACGGTCATGTGCATCTCACTTCGCGGCAGAGCGTTGAGATCCCGTTTATCAAATTAGACGATATCGACTTGGTAAAAGCCGCGCTTGCCGAGGGCGGGGTTGAGCCGGGCGTATGCGGTCCGCGTGTGCGGACTGTCACGGCGTGCCAGGGAGAAGCGATCTGTCCGAGCGGTTGTATCGATACCTATGCACTTGCTAAGGAGCTTGACGCGAGATATTTTGCTAGAGAACTTCCCCATAAATTCAAATTCGGTATCACGGGCTGTCAGAACAATTGCCTTAAAGCCGAGGAAAACGATCTCGGAATAAAAGGCGGAATAAAAGTCAAATGGCGTGAGGGCGACTGTATTTCCTGCGGAGTTTGTGAGAAAGCCTGCCGCAGCGGAGCGATAAAGCTTGAGAACGGAAAAATATCCGTAGACGACAGCAAGTGCAATTTCTGCGGACGCTGTGTGAAGTCGTGTCCGGTCGAGTCGTGGGATACAGTTCACGGATATATCGTTTCGTTCGGAGGTTTGTTCGGAAATCATATCAACAAGGGCGAGACAATAATTCCGTTTATCGAAAGCAAGGAAAGGATGTTTGAGATATGCGACGCGGCGATCAAATTTTTCGAGGAAAACGCAAACCCGGGAGAGCGGTTTAAATTCACGATCGACAGGGTAGGCAAAGAAAAGTTTGAGCAGACGATCAAACAGGCAGTTTGCGAAAGCGAACGCGCGAATGAAGCGATAGCGGAGTGAGTGCGTTCGGCTAGCGGAAATTTTGCGGAGCGTCAGCGGAGAAAAACTTCCGCGGTTCGCAAGCTGCAATTCTAAATAAGGAGGAAGAAATGAGCGAATTCAAAATTGACGACACGGTTGATATAACCGACGTTGTGTGTCCTACAACGTTTGTAAAAGCGAAGGTAGCCCTCGAGGAGCTTGACGAGGGGCAGATATTGTCTATACATATGAACGACGGCGAGCCGGTTCAGAACGTTCCGCGAAGCATTAAAGAGGAGGGTCACAAGATCTTAAAACTCATCAATAATGAGGACGGAACTTACGATCTGATCGTGGAAAAGGTCGGTGATTAATATGGCAGTCAGAGCTTCTGACGATACGTTTGAAGCTGAAATAAAGGACGGCGCGGTGCTTGCGGATTTTTATTCCGACAGCTGTGTTCCGTGTAAAAGAATGTCACCGATCCTGGCAGAGATCGAGGAAGAAAATCCCTCTGTCAAAGCGGTAAAGCTTAACATCAACTTCGACGGCGAAACGGCGGAAAAATACAACGTGACCGCCGTTCCGACATTGATCTTTTTCAAGGACGGAAGCGAGATCACGCGAATCACGGGCGCGGTAAAAAAGCAGGAGATACTTGACGCGCTGAATAAACTGAATTAAAGGAGAATTACAATGACTATCACAGTTTCGGGAAACAAAAAAGAAAAGAATGACGGGCTTACGCTCGCGCAGCTTGTTATCGACGAGAACGTCGAAACGCCGCAGTACGTTACGGCAAGCGTAAACGAGGAGTTTGTTTCAAGCTCCGATTTCGAGAAAACCGTTCTCAAGGATGGTGACAACATCGAGTTTCTGTACTTTATGGGAGGCGGCAGCTATGGCATTTACTAATGAACAGCTTGAGCGATACAGCCGCCACATTATTTTAAAAGAGGTCGGTGCAAAGGGGCAGAAAAAGCTGCTGAACGCAAAGGTCTTGATAATCGGCGCGGGCGGCTTGGGCGCACCGGCGGCGATGTATCTTGCGGCAGCCGGAGTAGGCACGATCGGTATCGCCGACGCGGACGAGGTGGATCTTTCCAATCTCCAGCG
This sequence comes from Oscillospiraceae bacterium, assembly GCA_029068025.1. Taxonomy (GTDB): domain Bacteria; phylum Bacillota; class Clostridia; order Oscillospirales; family Ruminococcaceae; genus CAG-115. The sequence continues at coordinate 3,401 of JAIEDJ010000182.1, forward strand.
GCAAATTATCCACACCACAAACGACGTCGGAAAAGCGAAGGTCAAAAGCGCCGAGGAAACCATGAACGCGATAAATCCCGATGTTACGGTAAAGACCTACCGCACTTTTGTGGACAGCTCAAACATCTTGGAGCTTATTTCGGATTATGATTTTATCATTGACGGAACGGATAATTTCCCCGCTAAATTTCTCATTAACGACGCTTGCGTTATGGCTAAGAAAGCATTTTCTCATGCGGGAATAATCCGCTTCAAGGGTCAGCTTATGACTTACGTTCCGGGAAAAGGACCGTGTTATCGGTGTGTATTCAAGAATCCTCCGCCCAAGGACGCTGTTCCGACCTGTAAACAGGCGGGCGTTATCGGCGCGATGGGCGGAGTTATCGGCAGCCTGCAAGCTATGGAAGCGGTAAAATATATTCTCGGAGTCGGAGATCTGCTGGCGGGATATTTGCTTACTTACGACGCGCTTACGATGGAATTCAGAAAAATAAAGCTTCCTCCGGCGCTCGAAAATTGCGCGGTATGCGGCAAGGAACCGTCGATCACGGAGCTTATTGATTACGAGCAGGCAGAATGTGACGGGGTACATTTATGATAAAGATGAATCGAAGCGACTACGAAAAAATTCTCGCTCACGCGCTTTCCGAATTGCCGAACGAGGCGTGCGGACTTATCGGCGGCATTATCGAGGGAGAAAATAAGATCGTAAAAAAGGTTTATCTGCTGACAAATATCGACAAATCGAACGAGCATTTTTCGCTTGATCCTAAAGAACAGTTAGCGGCTGTAAAGGATATGCGTTCCGAGGGAATCATGCCGCTAGGAAACTGGCATTCGCACCCTGAATCGCCGTCGCGTCCTTCCGAAGAGGATAAGCGGCTGGCTTATGACAGCTCGGCAAGCTATATGATCTTGTCGCTGATGGATAAGAGCGCTCCTGTATTAAAGTCGTTTAAGATCCATGGCAGCGAGGCTGTTACCGAGGAATTGATAATAGAATGAGCCGCGTCCGGTGAGGTGATATTTATGAAAATTTCGGCGAAAGGAAGATATGCGCTCAGTATGCTTTTGGATCTTGCGGAGCACCAGAATGACGGCTTTATAGCCTTAAAGGATATTTCCGAACGCCGACAAATATCCAAAAAATATTTGGAGCAGATCATTCCGGTACTTAATAAAGCTAATATTCTGAAGACTACCCGCGGCTCACACGGAGGCTATATGCTTGCCAAAAACCCCGAAAACTGCACGGCAGGAGAAATTTTAAGGCTGACCGAAAACACACTTTTCAATCATATTGATGACACAGCAAGCAGCGACGAGCGGATTGATATGCGATATGTTCCGCTCTGCGATGGGCTTGACCGCGTTGTAAGCGAGTATCTCGACAGAATAACCTTGCGGGATATTCTTGATTGGAATATCGGCGTGTTCGATTATGTTATCTGAAGAAGCAGAAGTTTTTTGAATAACTGTTGTATTTACAAAAATAAATAAAATGCCCGTCATCAGATTGCGGGCATTTTTCGTTTGTGGTATATAAAAAGTTGTCGGATTACATCATCAGTATACTCGGACTGAAAAACTCCGTTAATCAAGTTCCTTGACAACCTTCAAGAACTCCTCATCAGAAATCTTTTTTGTTTTTCCAAAGCCTCATAGCCTTAATAACCCGATCCCGCCAATCAAAATATGCTTCCGGATCCAAATCCTTTTCGGTGCTTTCTCCGAACATACGCTCCTCACCGCGGTACATTCGCATATAGTTCCGGCGAACAGCCAAGTCATATTGCATCAAAAATTTATTTGAGCTAATATCATCGTTCCTGTACACGATCGGCGCGATCTCTTTGCAGGGTTTTCCGCTCTTGGGATCGATCCGATCACAAAACCGCGTGAGTTTTTTCGTTTTCGGAATGAAAAATCTGTAGCAGTAGTTGCACTTGCAGAAATTATAGTTATACTGCATCATATTCAGAAAAACAAACTGAGCATAATTCTCTATGTCCGTAAATCTATACGCTCTTGTGTACGGAAAGCAATAATCATTCTCACTCGGTATACCGAAAAAATCTTTGCCGGGCTTCCTCGCACTGATGATTTCCTCGACAGTCATTGATGTGAACGGCTCGCTTAACGCATGAAACAAATCAAACCGATCATCCGCAGAACCAACGCGTTCGCAGTAGTAATCGGCAAGTCCCCATAT
>JAIEDJ010000183.1 GCA_029068025.1 Oscillospiraceae bacterium
TATTAGCTCCCCGGGTCCGTCTTTGCGGGGGGGGGGGGGGGCCCCCCCCCCCCCCCCCCCCCCCTATTCTCTCTCCCCCTCTCCCCGAGAGGGGTTTTTATACAAGCTGAGCCCGGAAGATCAAACTTCCGGGCTGCTCTTACATCGGGGTTATAACATAACCGTTTTCGTGCCAATGATCTATTACTTTGCCGAGGATCTTCGTGTTTGTTTCGGAGACCGCGTGCAGAAGCATGATCGCGCCGTTGTGCGTTCTTGCGGTTATACGGTCGAACGCAAAGTCCGGATCGGGCTGACTGTCGGTTTCCCAATCCTGATACGCGAAGCTCCACAGTACTGTGGCATAGCCAAGCTCTTTGGCTATCGAGAGCACCTGCTCGGAGAATTCCCCTTTGGGCGGGCGCATAACGTACATATCATAGCTGAAGTTATCTTTTATATATGCGTGAAGCCCGGAAAGCTCGGCACGAACTTCCTCGGGAGAGCAATCCGCTAGCGACGGATGGGAGCAGGTGTGGTTCCCGACAGTGTGACCCTCGTCCAGCATGCGGCGGATAAGTTCGGGATTGCGCTCGGCGTAATCAAGCGTCACAAAAAACACGGCTTTGACGTTTTTTTCCTTGAGAACGTCAAGTATCATAGGAGTACAGCCATTTTCGTATCCCTCGTCAAACGTGAGCCAAAGGCGTTTTTTATCGGAGTCTCCAACGAATAAACCCCATAGCTCGTCATACTTTTTTTGCGCAGCGACCGCGTCCGTAGGTCTGCCGTACTCGTCCCTGGTGGAGCCAAGTCCCCAGGCGATCTTTTTGTTGTCATAGCCTTGGGTGTCGGCTGCTGCAGCTGCGCTTGTCTGCAAAAGCGCTGATGTGAGCAGCGAAATAAGGATTTTCTTCATATGATCATCTCGTTTCCAAAATTATTTTCATGATTATTATTTTTCACGGCTTTTGTTTTATTTGTGTAAATTTCTGTAATAACGTTTTTTAAAATTGCAAAAAATATTTCTCGATATGTGAATTTCCTCTTGCAAAAATATGAAAAATATGCTACAATATATACAGTTTATTATGTTGTAAGATAGATGTAATGCCGAGAACAGCAACAGACTTATAGATTTTGAAGGAGACCGCCTATTATGTCGACCCGTTTAAGCGAACTCGTTGAGTTGATAAAGGGACACCGAGTTTTTATCCAGACACATAATTTCCCCGATCAGGACGCTATTGCCAGCGCTTACGGTCTGCAGGTCCTGCTTGAGGAATTCGGCATTATAACCTTTATTTGCCATCACGGCAATATCGACCGCACCGCGACAGCTAATATGGTCGCGGAATTCGGCATCAAGATGACAGCAGATGACGAGAATCTGGATATGCTTGAGACCGACTACATAATCACTGTTGATTCTCAAAAAGGTAACGCTAATATCCTCGACCTTATAGGGGACGAGGTCGCGTGTATAGATCATCACCCGGTATTCTGCGAGACGGATGACTATAAATTTAAGGATATCCGCATTGTGGGCAGCTGTGCTACGATCATCGCGGACTACTACCGGGAAAACAACATAGAGATGCCGGGGAATGTGGCGACTGCTTTGCTGTATGGTCTGAAATGCGACACGCGCGATTTTACGCGCGGAGTTACGCAGCTTGACGTGGATATTTACGGATATCTGTTCCCGAAAAGCGATATTCAGATGATACGACATTTTCAGGCGGGTGAGATACAGTATGAAGAACTGAACGCTTTTGCCGACAGTATGAGAAATATCGACATATTCAACGGCGTTGCGTTTGCTTTCCTGGACTTTACCTGCACGGATTCGTTTATTGCGACCGTTTCCGACTTTATTCTTGATATAGACGCGGTAAACTTTGTGGTGGTGTATACGCGGCGCTCGGGCGGCTTTAAGTTTTCGGTGCGCAGTGAGTTTGAGGAATTTGACGCGGGGCTTATAGCTTCCGAGGCGCTTTCCGGAGTAGGCTCTGGCGGCGGACACAGGTCTATGGCAGGAGGATACGCTGACGAAAGCCGTGTGCTGGATATCAGCTTTGATTACAACCAGGTCATCCAGAATCTGTTTCTTGATGTAATCAACAAGATCCCGAGGACGGGCTATGCCGCGAAAACCATGCCGCTTCCGGAGGATGCCGGACTGGGGCTGAATATCGTATCGGAAAATATAATATGAATCAAAAAAACCCGAAGTTCTTTCTTCGGGTTTTTTGTTGACAAATTTGTTATATAGTGTTATAATAGATAATGAGTAAGAGTTTGTTATAAACGGCTGAGATCGAACTGTATTTACACGGTAAATTTGATTTGGAGTGAGAATATGACGATTTTTTATAAATTTGAAGGCAAGATGTATATCAACATCACCAACGGCTGTCCATGCGACTGTGTGTTCTGTATCCGCAAAAACGGCGACAGCATTGAGGACAACGACAGTCTGTGGCTTGAGCATGAGCCTGACCTTGACGAGATATGCGCAGCGTTTGATGCGTTCGACAGGAGCGGGATAAGCGAGGCGGTGTTCTGCGGCTACGGGGAGCCTACCGTCCGCGCGGACGTTCTTTTAAAGACCGCGGAGTATATCAAGGCGAATTCCGATATGAAGATACGGCTCAACACAAACGGACTTGTGCGGCTGATCCC
>JAIEDJ010000184.1 GCA_029068025.1 Oscillospiraceae bacterium
GTCCCCCACACCCCCTGCCAAAGGGGCAATGCCCCTTTGGAATCCCGGTTTTTAGTGTTTTAAATTAAGGAGTTGGGAGTTTGAAAAAGAAACAGCCTGAAAAAAAGGCAGTCAAAAAGAATAATGATTCCGTGTATATAGAGGGCTCCGGGCTGGTCGTTGAGACAGATATCGTGCGGACGCTCGAGGAAAACTATATGCCGTACGCGATGAGCGTTATCGTGTCGCGTGCGCTGCCCGAGATAGACGGCTTTAAGCCATCGCACAGAAAGCTGCTGTACACAATGTACAAGATGGGTCTGCTGAACGGTGCGCGTACCAAGTCCGCGAACATCGTCGGGCAGACCATGCGGCTCAATCCCCATGGCGACGCGGCGATCTATGAAACCATGGTTCGTCTCGCGCGCGGAAACGAGGCGCTGCTTCACCCGTACGTTGACAGCAAGGGAAACTTCGGAAAGGCATATTCGCGCGATATGGCGTATGCCGCTTCGCGTTATACCGAGGCTAAGCTCGAGGGGATAAGCGCGGAGCTGTTCGCCGAGATCGACAAGGACGCGGTGGACATGATCCCGAACTACGACAACACTACCGTGGAGCCGTCGCTGTTTCCGGTAAGATTTCCGGCGGTTCTGGTGAATTCCAACTTCGGGTTGGCGGTCTCAATGGCGAGCAATATATGTTCGTTTAACCTTTCGGAGGTTTGCGAGACGGCGATAGCGCTTATCAAAAATCCCGAGCACAACGCGCTTTCCACGCTTAAGGGTCCGGACTTCCCCGGCGGCGGGTATATCGTTTACGACGAAGCCGAAATGGAGAAGATCTACCGCACGGGGCTGGGCGCGGTCAAGGTTCGTGCTAAGTACAGCTTCGACAAGGACGCGCGGTGCATAGAAGTTACCGAGATACCGCCGACCACTACCGTTGAAGCGATTATCGACAAGGTTGTTGAGCTGGTCAAGGACGGCAGGATCAAGGAGATCTCCGATGTTCGCGACGAAACCGATCTTTCGGGCTTGCGGCTGGCGTTCGATCTTAAAAAGGGTTATGATCCCGATAGTACTATGCAGAAGCTGTTCAAGCTCACGCCGCTGCAGGATAATTTCAACTGCAATTTCAATGTTCTGATCGCGGGTACGCCGCGTGTTATGGGCGTGTATGAAATTTTGAGCGAATGGACGGAGTTCCGCCGTCAGTGCGTTAAGCGGAGAATTTATTTTGATCTTAACAAAAAGCGCGAGAAGCTGCATTTGCTGCTCGGTTTGAAGAAGATCCTGATGGATATCGACTACGCCATAAAGCTGATCCGCGAGACCGAGGAGGAAGCGGAGGTCGTTCCGAATCTGATGATCGGGTTCGGTATCGACGAACAGCAGGCGGAATATGTTGCGGAGATCAAGCTGCGGCACATCAACCGTGAATATATTCTCAAGCGTACCGAGGAAACAGATTCGCTGACCGATGAGATTGCGGAGATGGAGGATATTCTGAACAGCCCGAAGAAGATCGACAAGGTGATCGTCTCGGAGCTTAAGGATATCGCCGCGAAATACGCGCAGCCGCGCCGGACTATGTTCTTGTACGATGTGGTTGAGGATATCGAGATAGAAGAGGAGGTTCCCGAGGGTTATCCCGTAAACATCTTCTTCACGAAGGAAGGTTATTTCAAGCAGATAACGCCGAAGTCGCTTAAGATGGCAAGCGAACAGAAGCTCAAGGAAAACGATGAGATCATTTATTCGGCGGAGGTCTCCAGCAACAGCGAGCTGCTGTTTTTTACGAACCAGTTTCAATGCTACAAGTCGCGCTGTTCGGATTTCCCCGAGATCAAGGCGAGCGTAATGGGCGATTTTGTTGCGGCGAAGCTCGGAATGGACGACGGGGAGCTGCCCGTGTTTATGGCGGTCACCGAGAAGTTCACCGAGACACTGGTCATTTTCTTCAGGAACGGAAAATGCGCGAAGATACCGCTGTCGTCCTTTGAGACGAAAACGAAGCGCAAGAAGCTGCAGAACGCGTATTCCGATCTTTCGGAGCTGGTGGGAATGTTCGTTATTTCGGAGGACTGCGATTTTATGCTCAAGTCCACCGCCGGAAAGGTCATTATGTTCAACACCGCGCTTGTGCTTCCGAAGTCCGCGCGTGACACGCAGGGCGTTCAGGTAATGAGGCTCACCAAGGCGGAGCTTGCTTCGGTGCGGCTTGCCGCGGATGTGGAGATCGAGGATCCCGAGAGGTTCAGAATTAAAACTATTCCCGCAGCCGGCATAATTTCGGATGATGATATTGATC
>JAIEDJ010000185.1 GCA_029068025.1 Oscillospiraceae bacterium
TAGACAGATATCCTTGCTCTTTTTTAATTATATCTCGAAACGCGAAAAATGTCAAGAGTTTTCCGCTCTGAGAATCTGACAAATATTAACAAATTTTCCGGTGTCACATTAGTCAAAAAGTACAATTTTTCCCAGTCTCAGCGTTTCTTTAACATCGATGACCCTCTGGTTAGCGCTGCCCTTCCAGTGGAGCTTCGCATCAAACTGCTCAATAATGAACCTGCCGTCAACGATAACGTCGACCAGCGGTACTATCTCCAGGTCGGAGATCTCCTCGTAAGTAAAGCCCGTGTACAGCCATACGTCCTTTTCCGGGAATTCCTCGCGGAATCGCCTGCACAGCCGTGTCACCTCGCTTCTGTTATTCGGGTGTAACGGATCCCCTCCGCTGAACGTAAGCCCGCTTATATGATCGGGACGCAGCTTTTGGAACAACTCGATCTCCGCCGCCTCGTCGAACGGGATCCCGCCGTCGATATCCCAGGTTATGGGATTATGGCAGCCGCGGCAGCGATGAGTGCAGCCGGCGACCCACAGGACGGTACGCAGACCATCGCCGTTGAGCATATCGTCGGTAGTTATATTATGGTAACGCATTAGGTTTCTCCGTTAATTCAAAGTTATCCTGCCGGAAATTATCAGCTCGATAAAATCCGAAAAGCTCGGCGCGACTATTTCGATATCATCGAATTCCGGTTCCCAGCCCTCGAAGATCTCACCGGTTCTGATCCCGATCGCATAATAGTGATAATCTCCCGCAACGCTCATCACAACCGGAAGATAGTTATCCCAGAATCCGCGAATTTCGTTCTGCCATTCTTTATCGTCCGAAGCGGCTTCAAGCGAAATAAGCTCAAACTCGTTCCAGCGGAATCCCTCGTCGTCGGCTCTGTCCTCAAAGTCTCCGGGAAGCTGAAACCATATGTTGTCCGCTCCGTTTGAGATCAACTTAAAGCATTGAACGAAATCGATCCAATCGCTTGGGATAAACCTATAGCGCTCGGTGATTTTTTTCGGTAATTCGTGTTTTTCATCAGAACTCTCGACATTCCAGCCGTTATCTTCAGCCCACTTGAAAAATCTCTCCGAAAGCTCGTTCATTGTGTGCTCCCCCGATCTTTTCAATTATTTAAAATGCTCCGCCTCACATACTCTTTCTATCACGAATCTCCGCCATTTTCGCGGCGTTAAGGCGCGTGTCTCCCTTAACTCTCGAATAGCTCAGATACCCGTTCATGCGGTCGATCTTTGTAAGATTACGGTTGCCGCATTTCGGACACACGTCCATCTCAAGCTGCTGATGACCGCAGTCGTCGCAGTACGCCAGCGACAGATTAACGCCCTCATAGAAGCCCTTCTGCATAGCGCGGCGAACCAGGCTCTTTACAGCGCCCTTGTTATAGTCCACGGGATAACGCACATACTGTATCTTTCCGCCGTTGAACATATTCCAGAAGCGCTCCTCGCTGTCCTGCTTCTCGATAGGCGTGATGTCCTCCGAAACATGGCAGTGGAACGAATTTGACACATACTCCCTGTCGGAAACATTCTCGATGATCCCGTACTTTCTGCGGAACTGATCCACCTGCAGACCGCAGAGATTCTCGGCGGGCGTGCCGTAGATCGCGTAAAGATGACCGTCCTCGCGCTTGAACTCCTGGATCCGCTTGTTGATGTACTCCATGGTCTTGAGCGCAAAGCTACCGTCCTCGGCAATGGAGTGCTTGTTCGCGATCTCCTCCAGCTCGTTGAGCGCAGTGATCCCGAAGCTCGCGGTCGCCGCCTTGAGCAGCGGCTTGATCTTGTCGTGTATGCCCAGATGACCGCCCAGGAAACCGCCCTCACAGTACGCCAGCGGATTTGTGGACGCTCTCATTTCACCGAGATATTCGTAGGTGCGTATATGGATCTTGCGTATCAGATTCAGATAGTAGTCTAGCACCTCAAAGAAGTCGCGGCTCTCCTGCTGCGCCTTCGCGTAGATCATCGGCAAATGCAGCGACACCGCGCCGATGTTAAAGCGCCCTACAAATACGGGCTTGTCGTCCTCGTCGGCAGGCTCAATACCGCCGCGCTCAAACCACGGCGACAAAAACGCTCTGCACCCCATCGGGCTGATGATACGACCGTATTTCTTGTAGATATCCGCAACGTACCCGTCGCCGGTAAGCGACAGCCAGTCGGGATACATCGCCTTCTGTGAGCAAGCGATGCCCGCTTCAAAAACGTCCTCCAGTTCGCCTCCCGGACCGTGCAGCTTTTCATCATACAGAAACACGATCTTCGGGAACAGCACGGGCTTCTTGCAGGACTTCTTGCCCTGACCGCCCGCGCGGACCTCCAGCATGGTGATCGCCGCCATCTTCGCGAACTTGCCCGTACCGGTACCCGCCGTCATAGTGATGAACGGATAGTCGCCGCGGCTTGAGGATACGGAATTGAACTTGTATTCCCACCCCTGGAAGCCCTGCTGAAAATCAACCTTAACGTCCTTCATAGCCTCGCGGTCAGCGACCTCTTCCGACAGTCCAAGGCTGACATAACGGTCGAACTGCTTTTTATATGTCTTTTCCGCATATGGCTCAAGCAGAATATCCACGCTTGCGACGGTAAATCCGCCGTACTGCTGCGAAGCCGCCGCCAGAGTAACGTCTCCGATAACATCGAACGCCACGGCAAGCGTCTTGGGCTCGTTGTACCAGAGATTACCCATCTCAAAGCCGCCCTCCATGACGCTCTTCATATCGAAAAGGCAACAGTTCATGGTATCGCGCCGTGCACTCATATCGTGAATGTAAATATATCCGTCGCGGCATGCCTGAAGCTCCTCGGCGGTCATAAAAAATTTCTTGTACAGCTCTCTGTTCAGCTCGTTAAGAACAAGGGAACGCTTTGTGGATACCAGCGCGGAATCGGAATTGGAATTCTCCTTGTCGCCGATGTACATGATCGATTGGCTCTTGACATAAACATCGTCCAGCATATGAACAAAGTCCTGCTTGTAGTTCCGATAATCCTTGTAGCTCTTCGCAACAGCGGGATTTGTGGCTTCAAGAGCACCCTCGACGATATTGTGCATCTCCTTGATGGTGATCTCGTCCTTGTTGGTCTCGATAGCCCTGTCGGTCACGAACTTGCAGATAAAAGCCAGCTCGTCAGCCGTGAACTTGTACATAGCGCGCGTCGCGGATTTATTCACCGCGTTTACGACCTTCTGAACGTTGAATTCTTCCTTGGTGTTGTCTTTCTTAACGACCCTGATCATCAAATTACTTCCTTAAAACAAATATTGCACAATCCATTGTGCTTACCACTTATTTTACCACATTTTATTGTGCTAGTCAATAGGTTTTATACGCTGTAAATTTTTTCGTTGTTTTGAACAAATTTTATACCAAAACTTTATGACAGGCGGGTATCAGTATACTTTTTGATAACTGCAATGAATTTTCTTCCGTACCGCTCCGCCTTCATAGTGCCCACTCCGGAAACCCTCAGAAATTCGTCGATATTCCTGGGAAGGAGCGCGCACATGCTCCACAGCGACGCATCTGAAAAGACGACATAGGGCGGCAC
>JAIEDJ010000186.1 GCA_029068025.1 Oscillospiraceae bacterium
CTCAGCACGCATCTTTCTTGTATCTTTTGCGTATTTCTTCGTTGTTTTTTCTTGAAGTACATAGAGTACACGCATTATGCCTTCGGCAAAACGCTGCGAAAAAACGTCTCGAAATACGCAAAATCTACTGCGAAATATACGTACTTCGAGATACTAAACAGGCTCTAATAAATTGACTGATCATTCGATCTTAATAAAGAATTCATCCTCGTCGTCGCCGTCTTCCGAAAAATCGGGATTTTCAACCGCGTAGAACCGCTTCCCGATGATCGTTCTCAGCTTTCGGATATCCCCGATATCCGATGAACCGAATTCCTGATAGCAGGTGACCTCGCTCGCTTTGTTTTCCGCGTCGTAGAAATCCGTTACAAACACGCAGAACTCATCAAGCAGACACTCAAACGGCAGCTGCGGTATATACTGCGGCGAAGCCTCGTCCTCGAACAGGCAGTGAGGCTCATGCTCGAACGTCAGCGAGGTAACATACACATCACCGCCTGTTATCCCGTAAGGATCCTTGGTCTTGTAGATCCCGTCCTCAACCTCGGTGAATTTTTTGGTATCGGAATATTTTTCCGCCCTGTAGCTTTGAAAATTCTTCATACAAGCTGCCTCCGTAACGTGTTATCATCTTAATAATCCGTTCATGTATCCATCAGTCTGATACCATTTTCCATTATAGCGTGTAATTACAAATCCATCCGGAACATAGACTATTGGATTGAATTTTGTCATGCCCGGTACACTGAGAAACATTTTCCATCGGGAAGCGGTAAAGCAGTATATGTACCGATATTTTTTCATAGGATCAAGTATTCTTCGTTTTTTGAAAAGCTCAAAACAGACCTCTTCTATAGCGGCTTTTTTTGCGCTTTCCGTCTCGTAACAGACCGTCCATAATTTTGACAGCTTTAGATCCTCAAACGCGTGCCGAAGCATCTCCCAATACACATCGCTGGTGAAATCCTGATCCCAAGCGTCGTTTTTGTACGCGCCGATCCAACTGCACAGCTCGGCTTCATCGGTCTTTAGCTTCAGACCGCTGCTTTTGCCGATTTTCAATTCTGCGCACCCGATCGTTTTTTTATCGCAATTGCGTTTGGAGAATATGGCATAGACCTCGGGTTCGGAAAAGGCTGTTTCAATTATCTCACGGCACTTTTCAACGTTTTGGAACGAAAACTCGTACAGTCCCGCGATCTCCGGATCCCTTGTGTATTCGTACAAATATTCTGCGTCGTCGGGCTGCCATTGACGGAGCAAAATGCGGGAGGTTTCAAAGGTCATAGAGCGATCCTTTCGGAATTATCCGATAAACTCTCTGATAAGCGAATATTCGGGCACATACTTCCTGTCCACCGGCTCCAGCAGCCGCAGGAACTTTTCAATATCCGCGTAAGCCGCGTAATCATAATAATCATGCGCCTTCTCCAGATCCGGCAGCAGAATATCGCGGTAAACGGGCGCTTCATATTCAATAAACGTATCAATATCGAAATCCGCGCGGTGCTTGTACGGCATTATGTACAGATCCTCGCCGCGCTCCACCGACTTGAAGAACTCAAACGTCTCGTCAAGCGAGCGTCCGCGGAAGAGCTTATCGCGCATAAGCCGCCGCATAAGACGTATCTTGGACGGGTGAAGCAGCTCTTCGCCGTTTTGTATACGGGTTCTCACACTGACATACACGCCGATGGTGAACGCGTCACATTCGCCCGTAAGCAAGGGATTAAGCGCGTGTATTCCCTCCAGGATAACGATATCTCCCTTTCCGCGCTTCAGCGACATTCCCTCATGCCGCTCCTGCATTGCGAAATCAAAGGTGGGTATCTCGATCTCCACACAATTGAACAGCTTTTCAAGATGATCCTTGAACAGCTCGATATCCAGCCGCTGCGGACTTTCAAAATCAATCTTCCCGTCCTTGTCCCGCGCCGACTCGTTCATGTGCATAGGCAGAAAATAGTTGTCCATGCTGATGGTGTGCGCCTTGCAGCCGCGGCTCTCAAGCAGCTTTGCCACACGCGAAGCGGAGGTGGTCTTTCCCGAACCCGACGGCCCCGAGATCAGCACGATGGGGCGTTCCGCACGCAGCTCATAGATCTTGTCAGCCGCCTCACGGATCTGAGCAGAATAACGTTCCTCACCCTCCGCGATAAAGCTCTCTGGAGATCCTGCCGCGTTGTTCAGCTGTTCAACGGAAATACAGTTCACAAACGATCCCTCCTTATCTAAAAGAATTTCAAAATTCTCAATTGGCGGCACGCTCCGCGCCTTTGGCGCTACGCTTAGCCGTCAATTGAGAACCGATCGAAAAAATTTTTTTATTGTTTGTTAAAATTTTTTCGACCTTTTTGAAATTCCTGCACCTTTACAATGTTGATCTTAGCGTTAGAGCCTATGCCGCGTGATAATTGCGTTTATCTCGGCATTAGAACCTTTGCTGCGTGTTTATGGCGCTGATCTTTGCCTTTCTGATCAGCGATAAAAATCGGGATCGCAAAACAGCTCCCGAAATTCCTCAAAGCCATTAGAGTATTCCAGCGCCCACCGCGCTCTGGCGACCGCGTATTCAACGGTCATCTTCCCCGTTTCGAGCAAAGAAAACCGCTCCGCCGCCGCGCGTCCGACCTCATACCTCCGCAGCTGAGTACCGCCGTAACGGCATTGCGTAGCGATGATAACATACGCGCCCCTTTTAACAAGCCTCTCAACCGCGTTCAGAAGATATTCGGGTACGCCGCCCAGTCCATAGCCCTCAAGGATCACCGCTCCCGCGCTCTCGGGGAGCGTCAGCGCCTGCCCGGGAATGAGCTTCGCCAAAAAAACACCGTCCGACAGCCGCTCATAAAACCGTGTCTTGCCGCGAGATTTTTCTTTAAAAACGATCTCGCCCGAATTCACGTCATATTCCTCGGGAGCGTCAAGATTCATACTGTCAAACGGCGAAAAGAAGTCGCTCTCGCGCTTCGATACGCTCCGCCCGTCAAATATAAGCCCCCCGAACACGACCCGCACTCCGAAAGCGCGTTCATCGGCGGCGAATCTCACAGCGTCCGCAAGATTTTTCGGCGCGTCGGAGTTTTTCATCAGCATCGGCTTCATGCTCCCGGTAAGCACAACAGGCTTCCGCGAATTCTGAATAAGACAAGCAAGCTCGCTTGCCGCGTACGCCATCGTATCGGTGCCGTGCGTGACAACAAACCCGTCGAACTCGTCATACCGCTCGCGAATACGCCGCGCGAGCGCCTCCCGGTGCCGCGGAGTCATATTGGTGCTGTCCAGCTCGAACAGCTGCTCCGTGTACAGCTCAACGGGAACTCCCACGCCCTTCACAAGCTCTGCCGCGGAAACCGCGGGCGTTAAGCCGTTTTCCGTTTCCGCACAGGAAATAGTCCCGCCCGTGCCAATAACGAGAATTTTCCGCATTCTTCCGATTATCTCGGCTCGATAATAAACTTCATCGCCGTGCGTTCCTCACCGTCGATCTCAACGGTCGTGAACGCGGGAATGCAGATAAGATCAACGCCCACAAGCGCCATGTAGCTTCTTGCGATAGCGATGGACTTTACCGCCT
>JAIEDJ010000187.1 GCA_029068025.1 Oscillospiraceae bacterium
GATACGCACTCTTATCAAGAAGCTCGGGAAGAATCACTCGGTGATCTTATCGTCGCATATACTGCCCGAGGTTCAGGCGGTGTGCGACAGGGTCGTTGTTATAGACAAGGGAAAGATCGTCGCCAATGATACCGCCGAGAATCTTTCGCGGAATATGTCCGCCGATCACAAGCTCCTTGTACAAATCGAGGGTCCTGTGCCCGAGGTGAAGGCGCTGCTTGAGAAAATTCCCGGGATCGCCGAGATCCACGTAGGCAGGGAAGTCGAGAAGAACGTTGTGGAATATGAGCTGAACCCCGAAAGCGGCGCGGATATCCGCAGAGAGGTATTTAAAAGAATGGCGGCGCGCAGCTGGCCGATCCTGCTTATGAAGGGTAGCGAGCTGACGCTGGAGGAGATATTCCTGAAGCTCACCACGGGCGATTTTTACGGCGGAGACGACAGCAAAAAGAACGGAGGGACGAAGAAATGACGGCGGTTTTAAAGCGGGAATTTTCGTCCTATTTCACATCGCCGCTGGGATATGTGTTTTTGGCGGTGTTCTGCGCGTTTTCCGGACTGTTTCTGTGGCTGGACTGCCTTCTTGTCGGATCTGCGGAGATGAGCGGCATATTTGTGATGATGTTTTATGTGATACTGATCGTTGTGCCTGTGCTTACTATGCGAACTATCGCGGACGACAGGCGGCAGAAGACAGATCAGCTCACTCTTACAAGTCCTGTCAGTCTTTTCGGGCTGGTCGCTGGGAAATTCCTCGCGGCGTTTGCGGTCTACTTTATCGCGGAATGCGTTCTGCTTATTTATGCGCTGTGCCTTGCTTCGGCAACGGAGAGCGCGGGTAACCTATTCGGCTGGGCGTCGTTCTGGGGGAACTTTGTGGGGATCACGCTGATGGGCGCGGTGTTTATCTCGGTGGGGATCTTTATCTCGTCGCTGACCGAAAATCAGATGATCGCCGCTATCGGAAGCATGGGAGCGAATATCGCGCTGTGTCTGTTTGATATAGTAAACAGCTTTATCACGGCGGATTCCGTGCGGAATGTCATAAGTTCGTTGTCGGTTTTTGCCCGCTATTATGAGTTCACTCTCGGCATATTCAGTTTGAAAAACGTTTTGTTTTTTATCAGCCTTATTATTATATTCAACTTTCTGACTATGCGGTTTATCGAGCGCCGCCGCTGGAGCTGAGGAGGTGGCGGCTTGAGTAAAAAGAGAGCATCAAAGAAAAAGGCGGCGGAAGCTGTCTCAAATGAAAAATCCGAGGCTTTGGAATTGGACGATACTGCGGAGAGCGCCGACATATCGGAAAACTCTGACAGTGTAAAGACGGCTGATATGCCGGACGGCAGCGCGGATACGGCGGAGGACGCTTCCAAAGACGGTGTTGATACGGCGGATAACGTTTCCGATGATGACACAGCGAAGAACGCTCCCGGAAAAAAGGAGAAGCGTTCGTCCAAGAAAAAAAGAAAGATAAACACGCGCTCTTTGAAGCACGGTTCGCTGTCTGTGGCCTTTACCGTGATATTTATCGCGGCTGTCGTGCTGGTGAACGTGCTGGTCACGCTGATCTCCGACCGCGCAGGCATATCCGCCGATCTTACGGACGGCGGACTGTATACGCTTGACGACACAACAGAGAATTATCTCAAAAACCGTCTTGACGCGGATATCACTGTAACGGTGCTGAATTCCGAGCAGACGTTCAAGCAGTCTCAGAACACCAGACAGGTGAGCGAGATACTTGAGAGGATGCAGACTCGGAGCGGTCATATCAATATCGAATATCTGAATCTCGACCAGAATCCGAATTATGTTTCGCAGTTTGGCGGAGATGAAACGCTGGACACTGACTATATCGTGGTCGAGTGTGAAAGGACAGGTCGGCACAGGGTCATTACCCCGACCGATTATTTCGGGCTTGATTCCGAAGAAGCGATGTATTATTACTATTACTACGGCTATGTCGGGGAATATCTGATAGAACAGGAAGCGGTCTCGGCGATGATGTACACCTCCAATGAGGATCCGGTAAGGATCGCGTTTGCGGAGGGGTTCGCTGAATCGGACAGCTCGGCGCTTAAGGATCTGCTGAAGAAAAACGGCTACAGTGTTGAGACAATAGATCTGCTTACTGCCGCGGATATCGATCCGGATATAGATTTTGTGATCGTCCACGCTCCAAGGCTGGACATCAGCAGCGACTGTCTGGCAAAGCTGGACAGATTCCTTGACAATAACGGAAAATACGGCAAGAATGTGTTGTATTTCGCGGCTGTAACTCAGCAGAAAACGCCGGAGATAGACTCTTTTTTGAGGGATTGGAGTGTTTCGGTCGGATTTTACGATATCGGGCAGACGGACGCGAATTATCTTATAAGCACGCTGACACCGTATGCGCACAGGCAGCGGATATGCAGCACGTCATATACGGCGGCGGTGTACGGCTCGGGGCTGTATACGCTCGGCGCGGATATTCGTCCGGTATTTATCGAGGACAACGGGCTTGCGAGCGTTACGGCGCTTATGAAGACCTATGGCAACGCGTTTTTGTATCCACTTGACAACATCACGGGCGAGGGCTTTGATATCGACACGGCACAGAAGGGCGAGTTCAACGATGTTACGGTGTCCGTAAAGTATGCTTCGGACGGCACACCGAGCAGGCTGTTTGTGATAGGCTCCGATACGCTGTCTGGCAGCTATCTTATGGCTTACAGCAATGCTAACAACAGCGAGTTTTTTGTGAATCTTTTCGATCATGTTTCCGGAAAGGAAGCGGGGATCGTTATCAAGGCAAAGTCGCCTGTGAACCTCACATTCGAGATGAACGCAAAGACCGCTAACTCGCTTGCGCTGGTTTTGTGCATTATCGTTCCCGTGTGCGTTATCGCGGCGGGGATAGTGGTATGGCTTCGCAGGAGGCATAGGTAATAGACCTCCTCGGAAACCGGAGAAGTGCCGAATTACGCAGCAATTTTGTCGTAAGGCAAAGTCCGTTTTCCGCAGTAATACTTGATGTACGCATTATGCGCTTCGCGCAAAAAGCTCAAGGAAAACGGGCAAAGCCTTACGGCAAAAGGGCAAGTAAGACGGTGCTTCGGAGGTTTTTGAGGAGGTCTAATGAGCAGGAAGATCAAAACGCTGATCATCGCGGCGGCGGTGCTTTTGTTTCTGGGTGCGGCTCTGGCTGTTGTGCTTATAATGCTTCCCGAAAGAAAAGAGTCGGTAAGCTCCGGAGACATAACATCGAACATACTGGATTTTCTGGGCGAGGACGGGGAGCAGATCACGGTTCTTCTGAATCGATCCGCCGATGAAGTCCTGAAGATGTCGGTCAGCAACGAAAAGGGCGGCTACGTCTTCGATCGTATGCAGCGCGGTGAGGAATACTACTGGAAAACGGACGCGCTGGGCGAGGTAACGCCCGATGAGGCGGCGATCCGCAGGTTTATCGGGTTTATTTGCGAGCTGAGCGGCACTGTGCCTGTAGAGGAAAACGTCAGCGGCGACGGTCTGGACAAGTATGGGCTGAAGGATCCTGTTGCAAGGGTTGTGCTGTCGCTTGAGGACGGCACTGGCGCGGAGATCTCATTCGGGATACACAGTCCGTCTAAAACGCTGTACGTATAC
>JAIEDJ010000188.1 GCA_029068025.1 Oscillospiraceae bacterium
GCTGAAGACCAGCCTATAAGTTTTTCCGAGCTTTGGAGAAAAGAACATCACATTCGCTACTGTGATTGTTTTGCGCTTCTTTTTCTTTCCATAGGTGAGCTTGGTAAATTTGTAATATCCGTTTCTGCCGCCGTAATTCTCAACGAAAACGTCCGTTACCATAGCACTGTGTTCTTTTTCGTACATACACTCCCAATTAACTATTAGCCAGATCGGACGAACAAAAAGCGCAAGCGCCGCAAACACAAATCCGAACAGTGATTGTCTGGGTGTTTCGTCAACGCCCTTAGCGGTGCAGACGATAGCGATTATTACGGTCGCAGCTACCCCGATCACGGCAATAACGGTTTCCCATATTTTAAAGCTTCCTCTTACCATTACAGCACGTCGATCTGCACGCTCTTCATAACCTTGAGCGCGGCTTCGTGGGCGCTCTTGTCAAACGACGCGCAGGCGCTGCTGTCAACGACAACGCGGCTTTCGGGGAGCGCCGCCTTCGCGATTATCGCGTTCGACACAACGCAGATATCAGTTACCAGCCCACACAGCTCGACCTCATCGAAGTTGTTCTCTTTAAGAACATCCACAAGCTCCAGCGAACCGAAACTCGGCTTCTTGATCACGATGTCGTCCTTCAGAACGTACTCGGAAAGCTGTCCGAAAAGCCCGTGACCCTCGGAGCCGTCAACGCAGTGGACTACAGGCAGCTTCTTGCCCTCGGCGGTATTAAGATAATCCTCCGTATGCGTATCAAGAGTAAAGATCACCTTGCCGCCGTCAAAACGGCACTTTTCGATCTTATCGATTATGATAGGCTCCAACAGCTCCGCGCCCTCAAAACCCAAAGCTCCGTTCACAAAATCCACCTGATAATCCACAACGATCAATACTTTGCTCATTTCTTTCTCCTTATTTTAATTTGCAATTCGCGAACCAGCGAGCAAAGCTCGCCTAGCCGAGCGTCACGGCAGGCTGTGCTGCGCTCCTTCGTCGCTCCACCCATCCTGCCGCGCCACTCGCTTTCGCAAATTGCCTGCACCGTTATAATGTTGCTTTTGGCGTTAGAGCCTTTTCTGCGTGTTTTACACGTTGATCTTGGCTTGACGCGCCTTTGCTGCGCGTTTATAACGCTGACCTTGGCGTTAGAGCATTTGCTGCGTGTTTGTAACGCCGACCTTAGCCATATTTTGTTATTTCTTCTTACGCTCGAAGTTTTTCTGCCAATTCTCAATTATTCTGGCGTGTCCGCGCTCTACGGCAAGCGAATTCTCGGGAACATCCTTTGTGATAGTCGAACCCGCCGCCGTTGTAGCGTTCTCGCCGATCTTCACGGGCGCTATCAGATTCGTGTTGCAGCCGATGAACGCGTGATCGCCTATCTCGGTGCGGTACTTGTTGATACCGTCATAGTTCGCGGTAACGCACCCGCAGCCGAAGTTCACGCCGCGCCCTACGTTGCTGTCGCCGAGATATGTAAGGTGCGCGACGGCGGTGTTCTCGCCAATATCGCTGTTCTTGATCTCCACAAAGTCGCCGATCTTAACGCCCTTGCGGACAACCGTTCCGGGACGCAGCTGAGCGAACGGTCCTATCTTTACATTATCCTCCACCACAGCCGAATACGCCTGTACATTATTTAATATAACATTATCGCCTATAGTGCAGTCCTCAATATGCGAGTTGGCGCCGATCTCACAGTCCTTGCCGATCACTGTTTTTCCGAGTATCATTGTATTCGGAAGCACGGTCGTATCGCAGCCGATCTTCACATCGGTTCCGATAATGATACCGTCGGTTGTGATAAAGCTTACTCCATCGTCCATCAGCTTATTCAGGATCTTGAGCCGCGCCTTTTCGTTAAGCTCCAGCAGCGCCCGGCGGGAATTCGCGCCAAGAACTATATCCGGATCCTCGCTCAGGAACGCGGACGCGTTCCCGATAAGCTCCACACAGTCGGTGAGGTAAAATTCACCGCTCGCGTTTTTATTGGTGAGCTTTGGCAGCGCTTTCAGCAGCTCCTCGGAATTGAACCAGTACGCTCCGCTGTTCACCTCGCATATTTGGGTCTCCTCGGGGGAACAATACTTGTGTTAGCGGATAGCCTTGAATCTCATATTATCCGATTTATCGCGGATAATTCTGCCATAGCCCGACGGGTCTTCCAGTGCCGCGCTTATCACCGTAACGAACGAGCCGCTGTTGGAATGAAACCCAAAGGAGTTTTCCAGCGTGTCCTTATTCATAAACGGCGCGTCTCCGCAAAGCACGCAGACCATGTCCACCTTGCGAAGGAACTCCTCAGCACGCTTCACCGCGTCGCCGGTGCCGAGCTGTTCCGGCTGATAATACACGGATATATCCATATCAAAATGTGCTTTTGAGAAATCCGCAATATACTGTTCTGTAAGCTCACGTCCGAATCCCGTGACCACTCCGAATTCGTCAAAGCTGAATTCGACAGCCGCGTCCAGCACCCACCCGAGCATAGGCTTTTTCAGCACCTCGCACAGCACCTTGGGACGCTCGGACTTCATGCGCTTTCCGGCGCCTCCCGCCAATATCAAACAGCCTGTTTTCATTTCGTTACCTCTCAATCAAAAAAGGAATTATGAGTTTTATTTTATATTATTTACTTCGTAAATTTTTCGTGGAGCTCACGATCACGCCCGACGCGATCATACTCCGCAGGGGACTTGTTTTCCGAAGGTTTCACACCGTCCCGCTGCGCTCCGTCGTCAGAGTTACCGTAAGACGCTCGATCCTTCTGCGGATATTCCGCGCAAAGGAAGCGGAGATATTCACGCTGAACGGAAAGTTCAAGCTGTTCCTGCGCCGTGACGAGGACGTACCCGCGTTTGCAAAGCCGCCCGCGCATTATATAAAGCCGCGCTTTCGCGAAACAGCGTTCGGAGCGTTCATCGACGTCCGAGCGCTTGGCGGTATCGCTCTGTTCGCGGCAGTCCTGCGGCGGATAGGCACGATCTTCGGCGGAAAATACCTTGACAACATCCTCGACGCTCTTGATACCGCCGCCGTGAACGTTGAACACATATTCTCTGCCATGCAGGTCTACGTGCCGCGCACTGCCTACGTTCTGGCGGTGTTCGCGCTTGCCGCGTGGGCGTTCGCGTATCTCAGAAAGCTGGCGGCGCTGTCGCGCTTCCGCGTAGGACGGCGCGGCGGATATGTCGTCGTCACAAGCGGTCTGTTCACATTATATGAGCATACGCTTGTACCGAATTCCGCGGCGACAGTGATCTGCGATTCTCCCGTATCGATCCTGGCAAAGCACGCGCCCGTATATCTGCGCGGAGTAATGATCTGTCCTTCATTAAACAAAAAAAGCGCCCTGAAGCTTGTCCATATTCTGAGCGGCGAACGCCTTGGGAAGAAGCCGAAGATCACGCCGCCTAGAAAGGCAGCGTTCGGATACTGCGCCGCTCCGCTGGGGTGGGGCGCGGCGTTCGCCGTCCTGCTTTCATTCGTGTATATCTCGGACAGTCTGCGCGGCGCAATGCTGCTAAAAACCGCGCTGTACTGCGGACTTTTCGTCAGCCTGTACGCCGCCGCAGTCTGCCTGCTGTATATCAGACACTCAGGGATCACCTTCGGAGAACGCTTGTACAAGGTGGGCGCAAGGCGTTCTCTGCGGCTGTACACCGCTATATTCCGCAAGGATGTCATTGTCGGAGAAGAGCTTTCACAAAGCGTATTTCAGCGCCGCTCGGGATTGTGCAATGTCAAAATATCCATCGCCGAACGCCGCAGCTTCAAGACACGGCTTTTACCGCGCGATAAGCTCCGTTAATATTGCAGATCCCCGCCCCAATCCTGCGTCTCGGAGCGCTTATTGCTGTCCGTGCCTTCCGCCCACGCGATCACCTCTGCGACAAAGCGCGGAGTTACCGCTCTCGGTATGCCGAACGGCAGAAGATAACACTCCCAGCGCCCGCTTGACGGTTTTCCTTGGAATACCCGTCCCTTGCTCACCGCATACGGCTCGGGAGCACTCAGCGGGATCGTCAGCACAAGCGACTTGTCCTCGGAGACAATATGCAGGAAAACGGTCTCCCAATCGTTCAGATAATAATGTGTCCAATAATCGCGGTCACCCGCGAGAACGTACCACACATATGCCTTGCCGCCGCATACGATCTTTCGGCGGCTTTTTCTGCGAACTCCCATAAATACTGTGTAATCTCAAAATATCCACTGCCGAACGCCGCGGCTTTAAAAGCTTCAAGCTCCGGCTGACCACAAAGGATAAGCTCCGTTAATATTGCAGCTCCCCGCCCCAATCCTGCGGCTCGGAGCGCTTATTGCTGTCCGTGCCTTCCGCCCACGCGATCACCTCTGCGACAAAGCGCGGAGTTACCGCTCTCGGTATGCCGAACGGCAGAAGATACCGCTCCCAGCCCCCGCTTGTCGTTCTCCCTTGAAATCTGCGCCCATTGCTCACCGCATACGGCTTCGGAGCGCTCAGCGGGATCGTAAGCGCAAGATACTTGTCCTCGGAGATGATATGCAGGAACGCGGTGTTCCAATCGCTTGGCGGAAGACGCTCCCAAAAGTCACAGTCTTCGCCCGTGAGAACATACCACACATACTCTCTGCCGCCGCAAACGATCCTTCGGCGGCTTTTCCTCCGCACTCCCATATTTATGATTTTGAGACTACGGAAACATTCTTCACGCCATGAAGTCTGAGCGCGTCAATCACGTTGTGATCGAGTATCTCACCCGGCATTACGAGCGGGATCCCGGGAGGGCACGGCGACTCGAAGGACGCGCATACCTCGCCGTTCGCTCTCTCTATGGGAACGATCTTGCGCGGCTTGTACAGCGCCTCCCACATCGGCATATCGGCAGTCGGACGGATCGCCGGGAACCTTACGGGCTGTGACGGCGGTCTCATCGGAACAAACAGGCACGCCATTTCGGCGCGTTCGCAGTCCTCGGTGGTAGTTGCCGCTGAGAACAGCAGCACAACGCGGTTTTCGTCCGCCATCTCGCATTCCACGCCGTTTTCGCGCAGTCCGCTCGCATATTCAAAGCCGCTCAGACCACATTCGCGGGCATTTATGGTGATCCTCAAAGGATCGGAATTCAGCATCGGGATACCCGATGTAGTCAGCCTGTATTTCAGCTCCTGTACCGCCTCGCAGGCATGGTTCACCAGCTGCACATTATCGGCGATCATAGCGTTGAAGCGGTCTAAGCTCTCCAGAATGAGATACGAAGGACTTGAAGAACCGAACAGAGCCATCATCTCCTTGGCGCGCGAGGAATCAACGCCGTCAGCAAAGTGCAGATACGCTCCTCCCGTCAGCACAGGAAGCGTCTTGTGAGCGGATTCCGCGCTCATAAGCGGGAATCCCAGCTCCAGCGGGTGAAGATATTCCGTGCCGAACTTCCGCTTATCCACGAATTTCAGATACGCGCCGTGAGCGTTGTCTATAAGCGTCGGTATCTTGGGATTGACAAACTTCCACGTACCGCCGAAGTAGTCGATGTTGGTGACAAAAAGCGCGTCAGCGCCGTGAATGGCGTTAAAATCATAGGTGACGTTCGCGGACATATACTCCGCGGGATACAGCCATTTGATGTTCATATGCAGCATTGCCGCCGCCATAGCCAGCGCTCTGTGAGAATAACGGGACGCGGCAATGGTGTTGCAGCCCTGTGATTTAAGTACGGCAAGCCCCGCCTGAATGGCGAGTGTGCTTCCGCCGCAGGAATAACAGGTTTTTTTCGCGCCGAACACGCTCGCCGCAAGATCCTCGGAGGTGCCGATTATTCCGCCAGAGCGGTCAGATTCATACAGACTGTCCGCGCCGTTGATCTCGGTTATGTCATGCGGAAATTCTCCGTTATGCCCCGGCATATGCAGCCGCAGCTTATTCTCATTGGTATACTTTTCCAAAAAATTACAAATCGGTGTATTCATTGATAAAACTCCGTATTCTCAAAGATTTGTCACGATCCCGAGGACGAACTTTGCTGTTCGATCCTAAGCTTTTCGCGGTCGATCTCATAATTGTATTCAGCTCGCCATTCCTCGGTCTGTTTGTCGACCGCGTCCTGATAAAGCTTTTTATAAACAGCGTTGGTGAAATCCTTGACCGATTCCTCATCGGGTACGGCGTCGGAAGCATAGATCATTATATGAACTCCGTAGTCCGATGTGCAGAGCGTTCTGCCGCCAATGCTTTCGATAGTGAACGCCGCCTCGGCAAATTCCTTTACATAGCGGTCGTCATCGGGGGTAACAAGATAGCCGTCGGGGTACATCAGCGAACCGCTTGCGTCGGAGCTGTAGGTCAGCAGGATCATGTTGAAATCAGCATTCTCGTCAAGCAGTGCTTCAATGTACTCCACCCTTTCGGAAAATTCATCGGCTTTTTCCGCGCGGAGAGCGTCCGCCTCATCAGCCTTGCCCTCCTCGCGCAGTGTCCCGATCTGCAATACGGTTTCGTCATCGAATCCCAACAGAACATGCTTTATCCTGCGCGAGCCCTCCGGTACCCAGAGATTGTCGTATCCTCCTTGGAAATAATAGTATCTTTCATCGGAATTGTACATATCCTCAAGGTTTTTGAAGATCTCTGCTACGCGCTCTTCTGTGTCCTCATCCGTAATGTCCTTTGCGATTTCGTCCATCAGCTTGTTTATTATGAAGTGCTCCTCGCTCCATTTCAGGAGTTCGTCACGTGTGAATCCACATTCCGCAAGCATCTTGTCCATCTCCTCATATCCCCGGGCGAGAATCTCTTCATCGGTCGGGGAGGACGTATCGGACTGATCCGGTGAGCTGTCCGTGGACTGATCGGAGGGGATCTGCGAAACAGTCTGATCCAAATCACTTGCCTCGCTGCCGGAGGCTTCCTCGCTTAACGCTTTTTGCCCGAAATATTTTGCCTGTTCGTCATACTGACTGTCCAGATCCTCACTGACCTGAATGCGCTCCTCATCGGTCAGCTCCGCGATGTTAAGCTCTGCTGCCTTTTTCAAATAGATCTTGTTGAGGATAAGGTTTTCAATAATGAACTCGCGCTGCTCTGCGCAGATGTCGGCATACTTCGGATCCGCGTCGTCCTCAATGCCGTATATATACAAGAGGTAACGATACTGCTGATCGAACTCCTTATAGGTGACTTCCAGATCCTCTGAGATGTTGGTAGTCGGCTTTGCTACGATATCGCTGTCCCATGGGGTAGTGTTGAACCTCACCTTACAGCCGGTGAGCATACCCGCTGACAGCAGCACCGCCACCGCTGCCTGGAAAATTCTTCTAAATTTCATAATGTTCTATAACCTTTCTATACAAACGGGATAAAACGAGCATAATTTTACCGCAAGAAATGCTTTTTAAGCGAAAAACATACGGAAAACAGTTCTTATTCTATTATAACATATTTG
>JAIEDJ010000189.1 GCA_029068025.1 Oscillospiraceae bacterium
TCGAGCAGCAGCTCATCAAGCTCGAGCAGCAGCTCATCAAGCTCGAGCAGCAGCTCATCAAGCTCGAGCAGCAGCTCATCAAGCTCGAGCAGCAGCTCTTCAAGTTCGAGCAGCAGCTCTTCAAGTTCGAGCAGCAGTGCTTCAAGCTCAAACAGCAGCGCATCAAGCTTGAACACCGGTTCTTCAAGCTCTAACAGCGATTCTCTAAACTCAAGCGTAAATTCCACAAGTCTGGAGAGCACTTCCGCAAGCAGCATTGTCTCAACCAACGGCGACACAAGCTACAAATCGGAGGATCTGACCACCTGGTACATTGCGGCAGCGGTTATCCTTACCGCCATTGCGGCGGTGTTTGCGGCAATGGTCATTCTCTCAAAGAAGAAAAATCAGTGATAGCAATTGTTTGACGTTTACAGCATAAAAAATCCGGCTGCCGAGATCGACAGCCGAATTTTTTTTCCGAGTTGCGATAAATTAAACAGCGGTGAATGAGAAGGTGTATACCTTTTCCTCGCCGGGCTTGCAGATCTCTATGCCGCGCTTCTCGGCGAATACGCCGGTGCAGTCGGAGAAGTCGGCGGAGCCGCAGAACGGTTCTACGCAGAGGAACGGCGCGTTCTTTGCCTGCCAGAGCGCAAGGGAGGTGAAGTCGGGGAAGTCCACGCGCACGCCGTGATTGTCCTTGCCGAGGAACTGTGCGGAGCGGGATTCGATCTTGTCGAAATACAGAACGTCCTTGTAGAACAGCTCGTGCTTCATCGGAAGAACGCTGCTGTTTTCGAGCAGGGTAACGCGGTTGTGATCCTCGAAGAGGTGTACGTCCAGATTGTAGATCGGCACGGCGGCGTTTTCCTTCTTCGGGAACTCAACGCGGTAGTCGGTAAAGTCGCCCGAGAACGCGAACGCGGGGTGACCGCCGATACAATAGGGCATATCCTCCTTGTCGTTGTTCTTTACATGATGTGTTACCGTGATACCGTCGGATTTCAGCGTGTACTGAATGGTAAATCTGAAATCGAACGGATAGAACTGTTTGGTGTAGTCGTTCTGCTCAAGCGAGAACAGAACCGATGTGGGGGTCACATTTTCGGGATCAAGCTCGAGATCGCGCGTGAATCCGTGCTTGGGCAGGGAGTACTCCTTGCCGAGGATCAGGGTCTTATTGTCCTTGAGCGTGCCGATCATCGGGAACATTACGGGCGCGTGGTTCGGCCAGAACGCTGGATCGCCGTTCCACATAAACTCCTTGCCGTTGATGATGAGCGATTGCAGCTCCGCGCCGTGCTGCGCGATCTTCGCTTGGACGTTTTCGTTTTTCAGTGTTACTTCCATGGGTATTTCCTCCTGTAAAATTATTATCTATTATTAAGAGCACGCGCTCTTGAGGATCAATATTCGGGCGGGCGTTTTGATTTTTTCTTCTTCGACCACGCGAGTATGATTATAATGAACATTGCGATGACGGCAAGCGTCAGTACTACCTTAAGTATCATTATAAACATATTGTTCTGTGTTTCGGTGATCGCCCAGAGCTTGCCGTCGGCGGTGCGGAAGTACATAGTTCCCGACGCGGATACCGCGCATTTGCCGCCTGTATAATCAATGATCTTGACGATCTCCGAAACGGTCTGTCCGTCGTCGGTATCAAGTATACTGTAAAGCACGTCGCGGTTAAGCTGATCATCGCGCGCTACGGTGTAAGCGCGCTGTCCCGTGCTGTAGGTTATCAGCGGAGCGGAGGAGTTCTTAAGCTCCGGGAAGGCTTTGAGCACCTTCATATTAAGTCCGTCCAGTATAAAGAAGCCGTCTGATGAGCCGACATAAACGCGGTTATTATATTCCGCGGGCGCTGTAAGCTCTCCGCCGACCATACAGCTTTCAAGGGTGTCCTCTTCGGCGGAGCCGTCGGTCTCAAGGCGGATCTTGTATACGTTTCCATCCGATGTTGTCATAAAGACTGCGTATCTTCCCGCAAACACGTTGGTAAGCTCCGCGCCGATGGGATTTACTTTATATTCGTTATCCTTCGACCGGTGAACGACAAGATCATCGTCCGCTCCGAACACTATCATATCTCCGTACAGGGCGGGGGAAGTGACGGAGCTTTTGCAGGCGTATTCCCATATGGTTTTAAAGCCGTTTTTATAGTCTGCACAGAAGAACGTGAAGCCGCCGTCGGTCTTTGCGCCGAAGTAGGCGAAGTCGTCCAGCAATGCAACGTCGGTCACGATCTCACCGAACTGTCGCGAACCGAGCACGTTCATGCCGTCTGTTTCCACAGCGTAGAGCATTGTCCGCGTCGGCTGCACGAGAACGCCGTTCAGCACAGCTCCGTGAAGATCGGGTGAGACTTTTTCGTCAAGCATGGCAACGCCGCTGCGCTTGCCGTCCTTTTCGCCCAGCTTGCGCACGGTGTTCAGGGCGGGCAGCAGCACGAATTCTCCGTCAACGACGGGTGCGCCGACGTTTTCGCCGTCATCGGTATTCCAGCGAATCTCAACGTGGTTTTTGTCGTAGGGCGCTTTTACGGAATACGTCCGTTCCTTTTCCACGGCGAATCCCGCGCTGTCCGCAAAGGCGGCGAGCGTGAGGGATATCGTGACAAGGAATGCGGCGCATAACGCCGATATATTTTTTATAAACCTGTTGTTTTTATTTCTCATTTGATTCCTCGATCAATTTTTTTATTTTATTTCAAGCGCTTCGCTTGCAAGGAACGCGTACAGATATATCCCCTTGACGGGAAGCCCTGTCAGCATAGGCAAGACTGTGCTGTAGATCTTCACCTGCTTTGCGTAGTTTGCCTTTTCCTTTTCAAGATTTTGCGCGGAGTCGCTTTTGTAGTCTACTACCACGATCCCGTCCTCTTTTCCGTCGTTTTCGATGAAGTAGAGGTCTATCCGTCCCTGAAGGGTGATCTCGCCGAGGTCGTCCTCGCCGATATCCTTTCCGTTCACCTCCGCATAGAACGGCTGTTCGCGGCGGATAGCGCGGGACCTGAACATCCGCTGTCCGAGCTCTCCGCCGAAGAAGTCTGCAACCAGCCCGGGGTCTACAAGCTCCGCCTCGGCAGCGGTCAGCCGTCCTTGCTCTGTCATTCCGCGGACGGAGCGCGAGACGATCTCCGCGTATTCCGACGGATCGGCGGATCCAAGCTCGTCAAGCGGGAGATACTGCATACAGTTGTGATAGGCGTTGCCCTTGTCCGCGCCCGATATTTCAGCGTCCTCGGCGAATCGCGGCTTTGTGAGCACAACGGGCATGGTGGTATTTCTGTGCGCCAGCTCCGTCACGGAGAATTTCTCGCGGCGGCGAGTATCCTCGTCATATTTGTAGACGAATCGGATCTTTTCGGACAGCCGCTCCGATTCTTCATCGGGGATATTATAGCGGCTTTCGGTCGGCACTGATACTGTGTTTTCCTCGCTGTCTTTGATGTTGCCGGATATTTCGGAGAGCGTACAGTCAATGTCGGCGAATTGGTTTGTGTCAGGGTCGTAATATCTCATCAGTGACGCGAATATCCATCTGAACGGCACGGAGCCTTCAAATATTTCTTCGCGGGATCTGACATCAAGCACGGTGCTTTTCCAATTGTCAGCGGAAGCGTTCACCATCATAATCAGCTTCTCCTGCGCTCTGGTCATCGCAACGTACAGCAGCCGCAGCTCTTCGCCGCACAGCCGAACGCGGTTGATCTTTGAAAGAGCGCTGTATGCGAAGGTCTTGTGCTTGATGCGCTTTTTGATATCAACGTTCATCAGCGCAAGACCGTGATCGCGGTTCATTAGCGTTGTGCCTGTGTAGTCCTTTATCGAGAGCGGCTTTTCAAGCTCCGCCATAATGCACACGGGAACCTCAAGCCCCTTGCTGGCGTGGAAAGTCATTATCTGCACTGCGTTTCGGTCGTCGGCGGGACGGGACGCGTCCTCGACCTTGTTGTCCTTTACGGAGCGGACGCGCTCGATAAAGCGCAGAAAGTCGCTCAGGCTGCCGCCGTCACGCGCTTCAAAGTCGGCGGCGATGTCCTGGAACCGCCGAACGTTCGCGACGCGGCGTGCGCTGTCGTCAAGAACCGCGGAAACGGAAGCAAGATCGGTGTCCTCGCAGATCCTGCATACCAGCCTGTATAC
>JAIEDJ010000190.1 GCA_029068025.1 Oscillospiraceae bacterium
GTGCAGGGTTCTACGCGCGGCGACGGCTTTATAGGCGAGGATATAACGCCGAACCTTAAGACTATCCGCACGATACCGCTTAAGCTCCCCGAGGAACTGCCGCTTCTCGAGGTTCGCGGCGAGGTCTATATGCCGAAAAAGAGCTTCGCGGAGCTGTGCGAGATACAAGAAAAGAACGGCGAGCCGCTCCCGAAGAATCCGCGCAACGCGGCGGCAGGTTCGCTGCGCCAAAAGGACAGCAGGATCACCGCGTCGAGAAAGCTGGATATTTTCTGCTTTAACATTCAGCGCGCGGAGGGCAAGGAGTTCAAAACTCACTCCGAGTCGCTTGAATACATCGAAAAGCAGGGCTTTCATGTTGTTCCCGACGTTCGGGTGTGCCATACGGCGGACGAGATAATAGAGCGTATTAACGAGATCGGGCAAATGCGTCAGGGTCTGCCGTATGACATTGACGGTGCTGTTATCAAGGTGAACGATATCGCGCTGAGAGCCGAGATCGGGGCTACTACAAAGGTTCCGAAGTGGGCGGTGGCGTTCAAGTATCCGCCCGAGGAAAAGGAGACGACGCTCCGCGAGATCGAGATAAACGTCGGAAGAACGGGCGCTCTTACTCCGGTAGCGATTTTCGACCCGGTTCAGCTTGCGGGTACATCTGTAGCGAGAGCGGTGCTTCACAATCAAGACTACATTACCGAAAAGGATATCCGCGTCGGTGATACGATAATTGTCCGCAAGGCCGGGGACATTATCCCCGAGGTAGTCCGTGTTGCGGTTCATGGAGAGAATTCCGAGCCGTATTACATTCCCGATATCTGCCCCGTGTGCGGTTCTAAGGCGGTTCGCGATGAGGACGAGGCTGTTATTCGCTGTCAGAATATTGACTGTCCGGCGCAGCTGCTGCGTTCCATCGAGCATTTTGCCACAAGAAACGCGATGAACATAGACGGCTTGGGTGAAGCGGTGGTTGAGCAGCTTGTAAACGCGGATTTGGTTCACACTGTCGCGGATCTGTACACGCTGGATATTCAATCGCTGACCGCGTTGGAGCGCTTCGGAAAAAGATCTGCGGAAAACCTGCTGGACGCTCTTGAAAAATCCAAGAAGAACGAGCTCGATAGGCTGATCTTCGCGCTCGGTATCAAGGGGATCGGTCAGAGAGCGGCTAAACTGCTTTGTGAGAAGTTCGGCGATATGGATAAGATCATGGCGGCGACTGCCGAGGAAATTTCGTCAATAGACGGCTTCGGAGATGTTCTCGCGGATTCCGTTTACACTGCAATGAGAGAGCCGCACAGAATAGCTCTTATCGAGCGGCTTCGCGAGCTGGGGCTTAATATGAGCTACTCCGATCAGAAGATCTCGGACAAGTTCGCGGGGCTGACGTTCGTGCTTACGGGAACGCTCCCGACATTGAAGCGCGACGAGGCAAAGGAAATGATCGAGAAGCGCGGCGGCAAGTGCAGCGGCTCGGTCTCCAAAAAGACAAGCTATGTAGTAGCGGGTGAGGAAGCCGGGAGCAAGCTCACCAAGGCTAACGAGCTGGGGATCACGGTCATTACAGAGGAACAGCTGCTTGAAATGATCGGAGAATAAACATATAATGGAGGTTTATTTATGAGTATAGACATACAGCATTTGGCAAAGCTTGCCCGTCTTCGTATCGAGGACGATCAGCTTGCTAAATTTGAAAAGGATATGGAGAGCATAGTCGCTATGGTGGAGCAGCTTCCCGAGGTCTCGGGTGACGCGTCCGGATTGGATCCCGAGCACCCGATGAAGCTCCGCGAGGACGTTGAGAGCACGGACAAGCTCCCGAGAGCGGAGCTGCTGGCGAACGCTCCCAAAATGCAGGCAGGCTGCGTGGTCGTGCCTAAAACTGTTGAATAACAGTAACATATCAAAAACGCATAGCAAATTTCGCAAGCGAGACGGTGCGAGAATTTGCTTTTAAAATCAGAAAGGACAAACTGAAGCTATGGAACTTTACGAATATTCGGCTCATGAGCTGTCTGCAATGCTTCGGGAGAAGAAGTGCAGCAGCGAGGAGCTTACAAAGTCCGTGCTCGACAGGGCTAAGGCTACCGAAGACAAGGTCGGCGCGTATCTTTCGATCTGTGATGAGCGCGCGCTTGCCAAGGCTCGCGAAGTGGACGAAAAGCTTGCTAAGGGCACGGTTCACCCGCTTGCGGGAATACCTATTGGAATAAAGGACAACATCAGCACCAAAGATTGGCTGACTACTTGTGCTTCCAAAATGCTGTATAACTATGTGCCGCCGTTTGACGCTTTTGTAATGAACAAAGTCAACGCCGCGGACATGATCATGACCGGAAAGCTCAATATGGACGAGTTCGCAATGGGTTCGTCAACGGAGAATTCGCATTTTAAGAAAACGCACAATCCGCACAACCTTGACTGCGTTCCCGGAGGCTCGTCGGGCGGTTCGGCGGCGGCTGTGGCTGCCGGTTCGGCGGTGATCTCGCTCGGGTCGGATACCGGCGGCTCTATCAGAATGCCCGCTTCTTACTGCGGCGTGGTTGGATTGAAGCCCACTTACGGAGCGGTTTCGCGTTATGGACTTGTGGCGTTCGCGTCTTCGCTCGATCAGATAGGACCGTTCGGTCGTAATGTGACCGATACGGCTATGCTGTTCGGTTCGATTTGCGGTCACGATAATATGGATGCGACTTCCGCAGACAGAGAATATCCTGATTTCGCGGCTTCATTAAACGCCGATGTCAAGGGATTAAAGATCGGTATTCCCTCGGAGTACTTCGGCGATGGCGTTGACAACGGCGTTAAAGAAGCCGTGATGAATACAGTCAAAGAGCTTGAAAAGAACGGCGCGGAGATCGTTAATATCTCGCTTCCGAGCACGAAATATGCGTTGAACGCGTACTACATCATATCTTCCGCTGAAGCAAGCTCTAATCTTGCGCGTTTTGACGGAGTAAAGTACGGCTACCGCACCGAGAATTACGACAGCCTTATCGATATGTATGAGAAAACGCGCAGTGAGGGCTTCGGAGACGAGGTCAAGCGCAGGATCATGCTTGGTACTTTCGTGCTGTCAAGTGGATTCTTTGACGCGTATTACAAAAAGGCAAAGCTGGTTGCGCTCGACATTATCAAGGAGTTCAACGCGGCATTTGAGAAGTGCGATGTTATCGCTACTCCGGCTACTCCGGGAACGGCGTTCAAGCTCGGCGAGAATATCGGAGATCCCACAAAGATGTATGCCGCCGATATCTGCACGGTTACCGTGAACATTGCCGGACTGCCCGCGATAAGCGTACCATGCGGAAAGCTCAATAATATGCCGGTGGGCCTGCAGTTTATCGGAAAGAAGTTCTCCGAGCAGACGCTGCTGAATTCCGCGTTTGCCGTGGAGAAGATATACGGCGAGGCTAAGCCGGTGAACGTTTGACAACAGGCTGCTTCCGCAGCAGCGACCGAATGAAGCAAAGCGGAGTGAGGGAGCGCGGCAGGGCAAAGCGGAGTTTTGCCCGGTGCGGAAGCTGCGAATTGAAATAGGTAATTTTTATGTCAAATAAAGAAACTCTGACACCCGTTCAAAAGGTCGAAAGGCTGGAGTACGCTGTGATCAGTTCTTCGCCGGAAGAAGTCGCGAAAGTTTACGCCGAGGTCGGCAAAGTTGAATTATCCGCGCGTGCTTTGGGAATTGCTTTCCGTTACCGCGGCGTTGACTGCGTAAAGGCGCTTGTAGAGGGCGGCGCGAGCCTTGAAGTTCCGTTCACAAACTATATGATCAACACTTACGGAACTTACGGCGATGATTATTCGGTAATGCTGCTTGATAATTTCCCCGAAAAGGGAATAATGCTTTTCGTCGTTACAAACAAAATATATCGTTCGGTAAAGCGCGCCGATGGCTCGGAGCTTGAACCTCTGGCTTTTGAAAAACGTCTCGAAACGGTAAAATATCTGTGCGAATTCGGAAAAAAAGCCGGGTTCGTTCCGGGAGATCTCTTGTATTACGCTATACTTTTCAAGGA
>JAIEDJ010000019.1 GCA_029068025.1 Oscillospiraceae bacterium
GAATCAATGTGAGCGGCAACGAGATTAACGCCGTTTGCGATAGTCTCCTTTCCGATCACTGCCAGAACAACAGCCTTCTCGCGGTTGACATAATAAACCTTGTCCCCCGCCTTGTAGGTTTTTGACTTATCGAACGGCACGAATCCGCACTTCTTTGCCTCACGTTCGATGAAAACAACAGCCTCGCGCTCGGTCTTTGCCTTGTCAAGAAACATCTTGTAGCCCTCGCAGAACTTGTCGCACTTCTTGATCTCCGCGTCGCTCATTCTCTGAAAAGCGTTGTCCCTTTTCAAAAACAGCTTTTCCTTAAGCTCCTTCGCGGTCGATTTTTCATTCTTAGCCATAAAAAACTTCCTTTCCTGCATACCCTGCAAAAGCGAGCCGCCTTTGGTATTACGCTTCGTGCGCTGACGATTTTTTAGGTTGCCGCACGACCGCATAATGCCTCTGTACGTCTAGTGTACTGTCCCACTCAAAATTAACATATCCGCTTGCCCTTTTTTCCATACGCTTCGTTGTCGTCCTCGACTTGCGCCAGCAAGCCTTCGTCCTCCGCCTCGCGTATGGGAAAAATTGCTGCGCGTCTATTGCTAATTTTGAATGAGACAGCACACTAGCCGCCTAAACACAGGTCTTATTTTTTATCATATAGTTTTATATAGGTATCCCTTGCCTTTGTGATCTTGGAAACATAATGCGCGGTATCGCTGCTCGGGATCTCGTCGAGATGTACCCCGTCCTTGGAGTATTCCTTGTTGTCAAGCCACTCATGAACTCTTGTGCGCCCGGCGTGATAAGCCGCCGCGACCGCCTCGACATTCCCGAATTCCTCTGTAAGATATCCCAGAAACCAACAGCCGTATTTGATGTTGGTCTCGGCAACGTACATATCAAAATACGCGGTCTCCGTATCTCCCATACGGAACTTTATCCAGTCAAAGGTATCCTCCATGATCTGCATAAGTCCGCGCGCTCCGACGCTTGACAGCGCGTCCTTGTTAAAGCCGCTCTCGGTCTTGATAACAGCGTATACAAGATACTTGTCGACCTTGTATTCCTTGGAATATTTTTCAACATACCCCTTGTATTCCAGCGGGTGAGCTCTTTCGGTATAAACGGTATATACGTAGTATCCGCCCAGTCCCACGATCATCGCCGCGATCACGATTATCACTATCACAAGCGGCAGCGTGCTGTTTCTTTGTTTGCGCTTTATCATATTTGCCTTCCTTCTGTCTTTACTGTCATTCAAGGATACTATCTGTTATTATCCATATTCTGTCAAGAAGCTCCTCACGCGTTCCGTCATTTAAAATAAAATGATCCGAACGCTCAAGGAAAAACTTTGCGTTATGCTGTGCCAACAGCCTTTCCATAGCGCTTTCATGCGTTATGCCGTCGCGCACAGCTATCCTCTCTGCGCACACGCCCTCGTCGGCGCACACGCTCACGATCTCTTTGCATATCATATCCAGCCCGGATTCAAAAAGCGTCGGTGCGTCAAGCAGCACCGCGCATTCAGACCTGTGTATCATTTCAAGAATGTCATAAATGATATACGGGAATATTATCCGCTGGTACTTGTCGCGGCTTGCTTTGTCATTATAGATAAGTCTTGCCACCTCGGGACGGTCCAAGGTACCGTCGGGCTTAAGCATATCCCGGGAAAACCGCCTGCCGATCTCCGCAAGGAATTCGGGCTTTTCGGCAGCGCTCCGCGCGATAACATCGCAGTCGATCACCGAAAACCCGCGTTCCCGAAACACCGCCGAAACAGTGGATTTTCCCGCGCCGCTCATCCCCGTCAAGCCTATTATCTTAATATTTGGCAAATCAAGCAATTTATTCTCACCCCGCCCGATAATATTAAAGCTGATTCAGAGCCGTATCGACCAACCGCCGAAACAGTGCGCGCCGCTGCCGTGACACAGCATTCCTTCGTCATCAAGCCGTCTCAGCGCGTTCCTTATCTCTGTAATAAGTTCCGGACAAACATCAAGTGAATGATGTCCGGGAAATATCTTCTTTACGGGAAGCTCCGCAACTCTTTCGACAGAGCTTAAATATCCCGCGGGATCGGTCGAATGATAATTCGCGTAAAGCCTGCCCTTATAGATCAGATCTCCCGTAAACAGATATCCTCTGCTCTCTTCCCAAAAGCACATATGCCCGGGAGAATGACCCGGCGTATGCAAAACCTCAATAGTTCTGCCGCCAAGCTCTATTTTATCGCCGTCCGCCAAGATCCTTGACGGAGCACCTTGAAAGACATTGTATTCATCAAGCTCGAAGCCATTCGGAAGATCTCCCTCGGAGAGCATTCTCCGAACCGCTTCGCCGGGCAGCGGAAAACCACCGTTCAGCCAATCAAGCTCCGCCGAATGTGCGCAGATAGTGTCAAACATACCGTACCCGCCGATGTGATCCCAATGAATATGCGTTGCGGCGGCGATGACCGGTTTATCGGAAAGCTGCCCGACGATCCCGGAAATATCGCCGACCCCAAGACCGGTATCTATCAGCAGACACCGCTCCAATCCGCAAAGCAGATAACAGTGCGTCTCTTCGGGGTGCTTGTACTCACTGATAACAAACGTATCGCTGTCGATCCTTTCAACCGTGAACCAATTTTTCATTTGTTTTAATCCCTCGGCGGTCGGGGAAATTTCTTACAAAATTTCCCCTCGCGGAGTCCAAAGTACTCCGCTAACGCTTCGTCCTTCGGACTCCCCCGCCTCACATCACACCTCAATCACGCGGAACGCCGCCGCCCTCAACAGTCGGTTATACACCGCCAGCCCCATGCCGTTTTGCTTCGGAGCTTCCACAAGCACGGTATCCGCGCCCAGCTCGTCCGCCCTGCGCAGCAGCGAAAACAGCCGCTGTGCCTGAACCTCCGCAGTCGCGCCGTAATCAAGAAATATTCCCTGTTCGCTGACCCCCGCGCCGAGCGCCAGCAGCTTTTTCTCATATCTGCCGCGCTTCGTGCAGTAATCAACAAATTTTTCGCCGTGAGCGTTTATAATATATACGTCCGCCTTCGGGGAATAATGCTTGTATTTCATCCCCGGCGAAAGCACGCGCTCGTCCCTATCGGGCTGAGCGGTGACAGCCTTGTCAACCTCAACTTCCCCGAACTCCGACAGCATCTCAGCCGTAACTCCCCCGGGACGCAGTATGTGTATCTTGCCGCTCTTAAAGCAGATGACCGTGCTCTCCACTCCGACAGTACATTCCCCGCCATCGATTATAAGCGGGATCTTGCCGTTCATATCCTCAAAAACGTGCTGTGCCGTTGTGGGGCTGGGCTTTCCCGAAAGATTAGCCGACGGCGCCGCAAGCGGAAACCCGCACCGCCTGATGATATCCAGAGCCGCCTCACTCGAGGGCATACGCACCGCCACCGTGTCAAGACCGCCGCTCGTAACGCTTGGCACCTTGTCCGACTTCGGAAAGATCATAGTCAGCGGACCTCCCCAGAAGCGCTCCGCAAGCTCCTTTGCGATATCCGGGATCTCCTTGACGAGAGGGGTCAGCATCTTCATACTCGCAATATGCACGATAAGCGGATTGTCCTGCGGTCTGCCCTTGGCACGGAATATGTTTTTAACTCCCCACTCGTCCAACGCGTTCGCCGCAAGCCCGTAGACCGTCTCGGTCGGGATCGCCACGATCTGCCTTCGGCTCAGCAGATCCGCTGCCTCAGCCGCGCTTTCTCTGCTGTACGGGAGCAGCCTTGTATCATAACCCATTATGTCAATTCTCCTGTTTGAGCAGCTTTGCCGAACGGTCGGCGACCATCAGCGCTTCAAACACCTCATCACAGCCGCCGTTCATCATATCGTCCAGCTTATACAGCGTAAGCCCTATCCTGTGATCGGTAACACGCGACTGCGGAAAGTTGTACGTCCGTATCCTCTCGGAGCGGTCGCCGCTGCCGACTTGGATCCGGCGTTCCTCGGCTATTGCGCTGTCACGCGCGGAGCGCTCCGCTTCATACAGCTTACTGTAGAGCATTTTCATTGCCTTGTCCTTGTTCTTCATCTGAGAACGCTCTTCCTGGCACTCAACCACAGTTCCCGTGGGATTATGGATTATCCGCACCGCCGACTCGGTTTTATTGATATGCTGTCCCCCCGCGCCGCTCGAACGGAACGTCTGCACTGTAAGATCGGCGGGATCGATACTCACGTCGACCTCCTCGACCTCGGGAAGTACCGCGACGCTGACCGTCGAAGTCTGTATGCGCCCCTGCGATTCCGTTTCGGGAACACGCTGCACGCGGTGAACACCGCTCTCATACTTGAGCTTTGCATACACGCCCTCGCCCTCCACACCGAAGCTGATCTCGCGATATCCGCCAAGTTCCGTGGGATTACTGCCCATAATGTCAATCTTCCAACCCTGTCTTGCCGCATACATCGAATACATCCTGAACATGGAATTCGCGAAAAGAGCCGCTTCTTCGCCGCCCGCACAGGCGCGTATCTCAACTATCACGCTCTTGTCATCGTCGGGATCGCGCGGCAGCAGCAGTATTTTAAGCTCGTCGAGCAGCCGTGCCATCTCATTCTTTGCGGAAAGCATTTCCTCCTGCGCCATCTCGCGGAATTCGGGATCAAGGGAAGTATCCTCCGCCGCCGTTTTAGCGTCATTGTATCCGTTTTCCGCGCTCAGATATTGCTTATACGTCTCCGCAAGCGGCGTAAGAGACTTATATTCGCGCATAAGCCCTGTGTACAGCTTGTTATCCGAAACGACCTTCGGATCCGAGAGCTTAATGCTTATTTCATCATAACGTGCCTGAGCCGCCGCAATTTTTTCCAGCATAGTTTACCTCCGTAAAATCATCTAACTATCGGAAAACGCGTTGCTAACCCTTTTCATCGGTGATGTCACGGATAACGCTCTTGATACTTTTCTCGCACTTCGGACGCGGGATCATTATAACATGACCGCACCCCATACAGCTCAGCCTGAAGTCAGCGCCCGCGCGCAATACCTTCATACGGCTGCTTCCGCACCCGGGATGACTCTTTTTCATCTCCAGCACATCCCCCGCACGTATATCCATAACATCACCACTCTTTCAAACATAATCATACATTATATAGTATAGCAC
>JAIEDJ010000191.1 GCA_029068025.1 Oscillospiraceae bacterium
ATGAGCAGCGGTAATCAATTATCCCAACAACTTTTTCATCCTCGATCCTTACTCCCAAAAACACCTCGGACTTAACATAATTTTCGCCGTATTTTCTTTTTAGTCTGCCATCAAAGTCGAGCCATTCCGAAAAGGTTTCGACTTCTTCAAGCCCCGCACAGCCGTCAAAGCTGTCATTGTTTTCGGTCATTTCTTTTTTATATTGCATGACCTGTTCCGCGTATTGATCCGTCGGTCTTACTAATTTCAAACGCATACGTTTAACCCTCATTTCATTTTTTGAATTGCTTAAAAAATTCCTGCCCGATAGCCGCACTAAAACTTTAACCTGTCAGGGAGTTTTGAGAAAAATGCAATACTACCCCAACCAAAAGATCATTCTTATATCATTATCGGAAATAAGCTCACATTCCTGCTTCATCCGCTTCATTGGTTCAATGATACGCTCAACAAGCGTGATATTGGGATAGCCGTAAATATCGCGGAGAACAAGACCGCTTCTGTCATATTCGGGAGTGTCGATCGGTTCGGAAAATAAGTTATAAGAGCGATCTGACTCTATCCATTTTTCGTAAAGCTCTTCATCTACCCAACCCTTGAAATTTGTTTTTCTGTAAAAACAGCTGTCAACAAGCTCTTTTAATGTAACAAAAGAAATGCAGTTATGACCTTGTCCGCTTTTCTCATATTCGATCAAGTATTTCAGATCCTCGTCATCAGTCCATTCGGCGGACATATCCTCGGGAAATCCCTTGGGGCGAGATATCGGAGGAAACAAAGGATCACCATAACCAACTTTGCCTGTCAGTGCATAGAACATATTATAGTCGCGTTCAAGATAGCTGTCTTCTTTAATAGGACGCCATTTACCCGACTTGGTTTTGTATTCATAAAGCATAGTCATATCTGTTCCCATAACTTACCTTCTATTATTTATGCACTGCAATAAAACAGACGAGATCCGGCGTGTCTGCCGGTTTCACCAAACCTGCAGATTAAATTTTGAAATTTTATCGCCAACCGTAAACATTTTTCACGACAGAGTTTATACATTCCATTGGAGTTCTGCCCCACGGTCTGTCCAGACCTATCAATCCGTTATATTCAAGATCGCCCGGCATGCCCATGCTGTCGCCTATATCCATTATGCAAGGGTTCCCATTTTCGTCGGGTAATACTTCACAATTATCCAAAATCTCCTCCAGAGAATAAATATAATGATGCTCCGACTTGCAGTAAAACCCGATGCCGCTGAATTCGCTCAAAAAATCAAGCTGCGCCTGTGAGAGCAGAAAACCGCGGCGTTTCATCTCCTCGTTAAATGCCGAAACATCAACGCGCCTGCCATCATACCAGCCTGCTCCCCGTAAAACCTCGTAGACTCGCTCCTCGATAATGGGGTGATAGTCGAATTCAACCGTCATCAGATGATCAAAAAAGCTCTCCTCATTATCGGCAATCAGCATATGCTTATGAGTATAAAACCTTCCGTCCTCCGATAAAAAGAACCTGGCGATATTTTTATCGGCACAGTTTCCGATATCGCCTATGGCGCAGACGACCTCGCCGATATCATCCCAACGGTCAATGTACCCTGCCCAACGTAAAGTTATCGTCAATATGTCCCCCGAAACACATTCAGTTATGTCAAATCTGACATACCCAACATTTTCAAAAAAGTTGAGTATCTTATCTGCGTTAAACTCTTTGGGATAAATTTTGGCGATCCCGGCTGCCAATTCTTCGCGTTTGTATGGTTCAAATCCGTATTTGAGCTCATGCTCATTGAGGAGATTATTCTTAATTGCAAAATCCAAAAAATCTTGTCTTGTCATAAATACACCACCCGACAACCGCAATGATCAAAATATTCCGCAAAGCTCACTAAGACTGTCCACCGTATAGTCGGGCTCCTCGGCTTTATTAGTTTGTTTCCAATACCGCCATATACTTTGCCTTATCCAGATTGTGTGCATACCCAACAGGTTTGCCGGCACGATATCATTATCTATCCTATCTCCGATCATAACCGAATCACATGCCCTGCAGCCGCTTCTGTCCAAAGCTATTTCAAATATCCTCTTATCGGGCTTTGAAACTCCCTCCTCTGCGGAAGCAACGACCAGATCAATATATTGCAGCAAGCCGCAGCTCTCTAGACGCTGTTCGGTTCCGAGAGATTGATTTGCGATAACTCCGATCTTATATTTTCCGCTTAAATATTCAAGGCATTGAACGGCGTCCGGATAAAGCGTTTCAAGCTCTTTCTGCCAGACAGGCAAGCTAACTCCCAGCAATTTTGCGGCTACCGAGTCGCCCTTTTGATTTTGCTTGTAAAAATTAAGAGCGGTCTCGTAAACATTATCATATGTAGTATTTGCCGCCCGGGCTATTTTCCTCAGTCGGTCTTCAAAAGCAGGATCTTCGTTGAATAAAGTCCACCCGACATCAAAAAACAGCCATTCCGCATTCTTTATCATAAACACCTCCATTAAGGCGAGCCGCCTTTGGTAATTTCGACCGCAGCCTCTTCTTTTCAAAGAAGTCACGCGAAGGTAAAATACTTCTGAATGGTAAGTTCGCTAATATACGGCTTACTTGACCGGCTTTGCCTCGATCTCCGCCCACGCCGGACAGAATCCGCAGTTCTGCGCGATATTCCTTGAGTGGATATTCGCCTCCGACGTACCATAAAACGGGATACCGCCGCGTCTGATGATCTCATTCTTCATCAAAAGCGTAAGATACGTGCCGATCCCCCTTCCGCGGTATTCCTCAAACACATCAATACCTATCTGAAACCAGCTGGTTGCGTCCTCCGAGCACCCCGCCATGCCCATAAT
This sequence comes from Oscillospiraceae bacterium, assembly GCA_029068025.1. Classification (GTDB taxonomy): domain Bacteria; phylum Bacillota; class Clostridia; order Oscillospirales; family Ruminococcaceae; genus CAG-115. The sequence continues at coordinate 2,844 of JAIEDJ010000191.1, forward strand.
ATTTTCGCCGTCATATGCGCATACCGCTAACCGGTCGGGGCGGTTCTCTATGTAATGACTGCACAGCGCATTCGGAAATCTGCCGCCCTCGTAAAACGGCTCGATCTGCGCCCGCCCGGCGAACCACTTCACGGGTATATTGCTTGTGAAAGTAACGTCGAATTTCGGCAGATACATATGATGTGTGCTCCATAGCTTGTATCCGTGCTTGTTTAATTCGCGGTCGATCACAAACAGCTTTTCCTGCTCAAACAGCCAATGTCCCTGTTTGTCTTTGACGAACTCCTCCAAAAACGAATGTAAAGACTCGTCCGCAGAGATCACCGCGTTTTTTCCGAGCGTCGCCATCTGAAAGAATTGAACTTTCTCGGAATACATGCGCCTTCCATCGTTTGCCGCGGAAACGGTGATGACATTTTTAGCGCGATCGAAATCCTCCGCCGTACAATTATAATCGATCGCAAGCTGCTTTTTCAGCAGATCTAAGTATTCGGGAAATTCCATATCGATTCCTCACTTCTGGTTTTATAACGTTGACGAGGGTCTGTTTATCAAAAAATTTCAAAACCGGGCCGCTCCCCCAAGCGTGTTTCGCTGCGCGAAACCCACTTAGGGGAGCGCTTTTTGAAATTTGCAGTTACCCACGCAATGTTGTCCTTGGCTTGGGCAATTGTGCTCGGGTTTGGCACGTTGCTCTTGGCTAAAATCACTTTTTTACGGTCTGAACAGCATTTTCCAAGAAAATGCTGTCAGCTTGTATAAAAACCCCTCTGAGAGGGGTGAGAGGATGCGGGGGCTCCGCCCCCAACCCCCTGCCAAAGGGGCTTCGCCCCTTTGGAAACCCCATTTTTTTGACTTTTTCTACAGTCTAACAGCATTTTCCAAGAAAATGCTGTTATGCTCACCCGCCTCACTTAATGCTCCTGATCTTAGTCAGATCGCCGCTGCACAGCGCTTCCATATTTGCAAAGATCTTGTCCGCGTCCCAGTCCCACCAGCGCAGCTCCAGCAGATATTCAATAAGCTCGTCGCCAAAGCGCTTCCTGATCACCCGGCAGGGATTTCCCGCCGCAACACAGTATGCGGGAATATCGCTTGCCACTACGGAATTCGCGCCGATAATCGCGCCGTCACCAATGTGAACGCCCGGCATAACAGTAACGTTCTGCCCTATCCACACATCGTTCCCGACAACAGTATCCCCTTTTAACGGGAGATCCTCCATTGCAGGGACGAACTTCTCCCAGCCGCCGCCCAGAATATTGAACGGATATGTGGTCACGCTGCACATACGGTGATTAGCGCCGTTCATCACAAACTCTATCCCGCGCGCGATAGCGCAGAATTTTCCGATGATCAGCTTGTCGCCGTTAAAATCGTAGTGATGGGTAACGCGCTCTTGAAATTTTTCGGCACCGTCAATATCGTCATAATAAGTATACTCGCCGACAATGATATTCGGACGCGTGATTACATTCTTTATAAAACATAAGCTTTTTATATTCGGGTTTGGAATGACCGCGTTCGGATCGGGTCCGTGCATAGCAAAACCTCCTTAATATCTGTCAACAAATTCTTCAATAAGCTGATAATAATCGTCTTTATTTTCATGATCAAGAATTTCTTCAAGATCCGACTTCATCTGTTCATATTTTGAAAGCGCGTTTGCTTCTTCAGACCACGTGGTGTGGAAGAATGTTCCATAGTCGCCGCAGGTCACGGCATAGTCCCCGTTTGACAGCTTTTCAAGCGTTATTCTCGCGGAATTATCGAATTCCTCGTCCTTATACTAATCCCACTTTAGATTATTGAGACAAGCGTGCCAATTCCCGCACAGCTACCGATACTTTCATATGAAACTCTAAGTGGGATAAGTATTAACTATCTCGCCGCCCTCGGTACCGCGCTCTCCGACAGTGGAGCCACTGTCAAATTCATACCAGCTCACCGAAACCGCCCCCCTCAATAGTCTTGATAAGTCCCTCACAGCCCGTTTTCACATCAAGATAAGTACTCTCGAAATCTCCGGTGTACCACGGATCGGCAACGTCCTTGTTTCTTCGCGGAGCGCCGACCTCGGCGTAGTCAAGCAGCTTGTATATCTTATGCTCGGGATCACCCCAGAACCGCAGCATATTATTGAGATTAGCGGTGTCCATTCCGATCAGCAGATCGTATTCCTCGTAGTCCGCGCGGACGATCTGCCGTGCCCGCTTGTCGGAGCAGTCGATCCCGAGACGGTTCAGCACCGCGCGGGTACCACGATGAACGCTGTTGCCGAGCTCTTCTGTAGACGTAGCCGCCGAAGCGCAGACCACGTTTTCAATGCCGCGCTTTTTCAGCATATCCCGCATAACAAACTCCGCCATAGGACTGCGGCAGATGTTGCCGTGACAGACAAATAAAATTTTCAACATCTTGGTTTTCCTTTCTGAAAAAGCAGTTGGTCAATCCCCAAAGATCCCCAGATACATATCCAGCCGCTCATTCAAATACCTAGTGAAAATACTCTCCATCGCCGACAAGCTGCCCTTGACATAATACTCATCAAACGCATTGTAATAAGCCAAACGATCAGTAAACTTGATATCTATCGGCGGAAAACCCGCTTTCATAAGCTCCAGATTGATAAGCAGCCTGCCCGTTCTTCCGTTGCCGTCAATAAACGGGTGTATTCCTTCAAATTCGATATGAAACCGCGCCAACTTAGTGATGATATGCTCCGTACTCTCACTGTAGTTTATCAGCAGCTCACCCATTTTCGGCTCAATAGCATATGGCTGCACGGGCATATGCGCCGCTCCCATAATACGCACGGGAACACGGCGGTAAACTCCCCTATCCTCACGCTTATCGGCAAGCACGAGGAAATGTATCTGCTTGATGACGCTCTCGGACAGCGGAGTATTCTTTTTTACGAGTTCCCCTACAAAATCAAACGCTTCCTTATGCCCGACCGCTTCCAGATGATCCTTGAGCGGCTTTCTGTCAACAGTAAGCCCGCGCAGAACCATATCGGTCTCGCGCAAGGTCAGCGTGTTTCCCTCAATAGCGTTGGAATTATAGGTATATTCAACAGCAAATTCCTCGTTAAGCCGTTCAAGCTCACCTTCGGTAAGCGGTCTTTTTGATTGAAGAAGTCTTAGCTTTTCATCAATGATAGGCAAAAGGTTTTCGCTACGCTTGTATCTGCCATCGGACGGCTTTTTCGCGCCAATAGGGATCTTCCACAGCTTGCCGTCCTGAAATGCTCCGGAGATCTTTCCCTCGCGGCACAGCACCCGTATTCTTGTATCGGATATGCCCCACTTCTCGGCGGCTTGCTTTGTCGTCATAAACATGATATCACCCCTCTAAAAGATATTATAGCACACTTGCGGAATAATATCAAGCCTTTCAGAATAATATTATGCAATTTTCGGAACAATGCAAAACATTTTTCAACTCAGCACAAATATCACATCGGCTTCAGATTCCTATTAAGCCTGTCCACCATCCAAGCGATCCTCTTTTCCCGTCCCGCGTCCGTTTTCGCGTCAAGATACGCCTTCGTGTAGGTCTTCTTTACTGACAAAGACATAGCCAGAAAGTTTGTAAATGCGGGTTCATACGCTTCCAACAGCTTGGAAAGCTGAGCGATCTGTTCCTCTGTGACCGCCTCAGGCTTCGGAGCGTCCCATTGACCGTTCTTTTTGGCTTCCTCTATCTTTTTTCTGCCGAAGTCGGTCATGATCCCGCGTTCTTCAAGCTCCTTGACCAACGCCTTGTTTTTCTTCGACCACTTGCTGTTCTCCCTGCGTAGGGAGAAATATTTCTTATAGGTCTTATCGTCTATGCTCTGCATCTGCCCGTCGATCCAGCCAAAGCAAAGAGCTTCCTCAAGCGCCTCCGCCGCCTTTAGCGTCTTCGGTCCGCCCGCTTTGCCGAACAAAAGCCAAACGCCGTTATCCGACAAGCAATTCTCGGAAAGCCACTTTCTGAATTCTTCTCTGTCGGCGAATTGAATTATATTGTCCATTGTCAACGGCTCCTTTATCATTCCCCGCGCATAAGCGCCAGCACCTTAACGTCCGTTCTGTAGCTTTGATAGTAAGCCCACGGAACGATCTTCTGTGTAGAAAAGAATTTAACAGCCGCGTCCAGCACCGCCCTGATATCAAAAGCGAGGAAATCCAGATAGCAGTTGTCGATCCCCGAAGCGCCGCCGATAAATACGACGTTCCCGCCTGCCCTCTCCACGATAAAGCTCTCAAGCTCATCACGGAAATTGAGTATCTTCTCGCCGCGCTTTGTGTTTTCGTCGTCCTCAAAAACGTGTACCGGAAAGAAGATAAATCCCGCCGCAACGCCGTCGTTATCGGCTTTGTTTACAGCATCGTGTTCACCGTTTATATACTCTATCATAAACTGCGGCACACACGAAAACCCGACAAACGAATCCAGCCGCGGAGTGGGATATTCGTCCTCCGCAAACTCGCGCGGCTTCATCTCAAAGCCCGATACGGTGTCCAGATAGCTTTCCGCGCTGTCCCAGTCTTCCTTTTCGCCGAAGCGCTCCTTCATTACATCGCGCAGCTCCAAAAGAGGAATAGCGCCGCTCTCAAACGGCTTATCAGAAAGATCGATAGTATCCACATACCTCATATTGACGATCTCGCCCAAAGCCATATCCAGCAGCATATCAAAAAACCAGAACGCCTCATTCCTGTCCTCGCCGAGCACCTGCGCCAGCGTTTCGCTGTATCCCGTGACCATGCAGTCTCCGTTCTCGTCCTGATCTATCCGCACTGTGACATCGGAGGGCGCTAAACGCCTTCCGTGAAAGCCAAGCTCAAATTTATCGAGCTTGGACGCTGGCTGACGTCCGAGAAAAATATTCCAATGCTTTGTGACACTTTCCGGCGCGTGTTTCCTGAATACGTCAAACAGATACAGCATATACTTGTCCTTTTCGGGAGATAGGATAAGATCGTATTTTTCGCCGTTAAATCCGACCTCAAAGCATGGATCGGTAAACGTATCCTCCAGAAGCTCGTGACAGCATCCCGTGATCTCGTCGCTGTCCGCCTTTTCGGAGATCAAGCGGCGCAGCTCCGCTTCACCAGCCGCAAACTTCTCCCAGCCTTCCTTGATCCTTTGAGAAAAGTTTTTCCTGAACACAGGAAGAGTAAGCCTGTCAAGACACATTTCAATAAATTCCTTCGTGTCCTCGTCGTCGGGTCTTTCGATCAGAGCCTTTTTGAATCGCTCCAGCGCCTCACCGATACGGTCAAGATAAAAAAGCGCATAACCGAAGCGGAAATTATAAAGATGATCGTTTTCGGGAATGTCATCCTTAATTCGTCTCAGAACCTCAACGGAGCACAGCAGCATTTCCCTGTCAACATCATCGGGATCGGACAGCACCGCCAGATTGTTGCACGCCCTCGCAAGCTCACAAAGAACAGGCGGAGTCTGATCCTTTTCATCAAGATTTTTGACAAGATCAATTATCCCGCGATAGTCGTCCCGCTTGTTTAATTCTTCGATCTGCTTTAAAATTTTACCTTCTGTCATTTTTGATCTCCTTTCATAGTATTGAATGTTTTGTGTTCTCCACGCCTTTGGCAGGGAAACACAGCAAAAAACTTTTTCTACAGCCTCAGGATCAGTGATGACCGTCCCAATGATGATCATCTCCGTGATGATAGGACGACGGATAGTGCGTGCAGTGAGAATCACCGCAATGATGCGAATAACCGTCCATCTCCCATTCGAGAACCGCCCCCGTCACTGCGTTCAGCTTGTACTCAAACTCGGATCCGCCCGCAAAAAACTCGATCTCATATTCCCAGATACCGTTGTCAAGCTCAAGTTTGGACTTCGTGAATGTAACCGCGCTTGATGAGACCCCCGCGTGCCTCAAAGCAATATCCTTAGCCTGTGCTTCGGTGATACGCTCCGAGCCTTGCTGAGAATTGGAACCGCTGTCGCTCTGCTGCGGAATACTTTCCGATTCAAAACTGATGATCGTTCCGCTTACTGCGTTGATAGTATACTCATATTCGCGCGAATTCGCAATAAATTCGATCTCATATTCCCAAATACCGTTGTCAAGCTCAAGTTTGGACTTAGTGAACGTCACCGCACTTGCGGAAATCCCCGCGTGCTTCAAAGCAATATCCTTCGCCTGCGCCTCGGTTATCCGCTCCGGGTCTTGCTGTGAGTCTGAACTGCTTACAGATTCCGAATTTGAACCGCTCTCACTTGGCAAGGAAATATTTTCCATAGAAAACTTAATGATCTCGCCGCTAACTGCATTAACAGAGTACTCATACTCGTGCGAATCCGCGGTAAACTCGATCTCATATTCCCGAATACCGCCGTCAAGCTCCAGCTTAGACCGAACCAATACGATTTGATCCTTGTCAAGACCCGCGTGCTTCAGCGCAATATTCAGCGCATCATCAAGCCCGATACTTTGTTGACTTAAGGTATCGGTACTGTTAAGCTCCGCGCTGCTTCCGCCGGTGCCGTCAAGCGCTGCGTCCGGCAGATCGGACTCACTGCGGGCAGCACACCCAGAAAGCATGATCACAGAAGTCAGCAAGAAACAATACAAAGCATTCTTTTTCATAATTAAGACCCCTCCCTCCGTTATTCGGAATAATTAATAAAT
>JAIEDJ010000192.1 GCA_029068025.1 Oscillospiraceae bacterium
CTCCGGCGGCAGCGGCGGCTCCCATAGACGCGGTGCCGTTCGCGGACGTACCTGCTCCCGTGCCGCTCCCAATGCCCGGCGCACTGCTTGCAGCCATACCCGCCGCGCCGTTTCCGTAAACGTTTGTGCCGTTTACGGGGGCGGAAGATGACGGAAACGACTGCGGATATATTTCGCTTGAGAAGTGCTGCGGCGTGTATTCTCTTATGTTGTCGGAATTTACGATATCCTGTGCAGAACCGCTGCCGATAAGCGACAGATCGGCGGGAACACCGCGTCCGGGCTTTGTCAGACTCACCTTGCGGCGCTCTACGTCGCGCGCCATAATGCTGTTGATCCTAGAGCTTTCGAGATTAAGATAGCTTCTGGCGATCTCCTTGATGTCGCCGAGACGCTCCGCGGTCACGTCGTCCGGGATGCCCTGCATTGCGCCGTCAGTGAAATGCTCTTCAAAATCCGCGAAAATGTCCTTCGTATCCTCGATCCCGATCCTGTGAAGCTCCGCTTCAAGCAGCTCGAAGAATTCCTGTTTATTTGTTGCTTTCATAGTCAACCAGATCCCCTTTCAAAAGCTCGTTGATACTTTTGGAGAATATAAACCACTCATTCTCCAGACGTTCAAGCTCCTCACGCCCGAGCGGAGTTATTTTATAATACTTTCGCGGCGGCCCCTCCTGCGATTCCACTATATAGCTTTCTATCAGTCCGCTGTCCTTGAGCCTTTTCATCAGCGGATACACGGTGCCTTCCGTTATTTCCATACATTTTGAGATCCTGTTCACAAGCTCGTAGCCGTAGCAGTCGCTCCTGTTCACAACGCTCAGCGCGCACAGCTCCAGCGTCCCTCTCTTCAATTGTGAATTCATAAGCTCTCACCTCGCCGGACACATTTCAGAACTTATTCTCACAGCCGCAAACGCGGCGTTTTAAATTATTAAGAACAAGTTTTTGAGTTGACCACTACCTTGTAACGCAAGATAGCAGATCCAAAAAAATCCGATGTTTTCCATCTGTACATAGTATAACACATTGTACTTTGTTTTGCAAGGTACTAAATAGACAAATAATCAATTATTTTTAAGGGGATTTCTGTGCAAAATGCACATAAAGCATAATTCCAAGGCAGCAAGAGGACAGGGGCATCGGCAGGCCGATACCCCCTCAGCTTGTATAAAAACCCCTCTCGGGAAGAGGGGGAGAGAATAGCGGGTGACTCCCCGCCGGGGAGATGTCACGGAGTGACAGAGGGGCTGACCGACAGACCTCCGCCCCGCACCCCGCCAAATGGCGCTGCCCTTTGGTATCCCGAAAAAGGACTTTTTCTACAGACTGAGTGGGTATCGGCAAGCCGATACCCACTGCTTCTTAAGGCAATACCGTACAAAGATTGTGCGGCAGATACGCCGGCAAATTTTTCGTCAGATTGCCCAAAACGACGCAGTAATACTGACGTATTTCAAGGAGTTTTGGGCAAAAATTACGGAAAATTTGCAAGTAGATGCCGTGCAAAGCGCGTAGCGCGGTCTTTGTGCGGTATTGCCTTAATAACTTGATTTTTTGTCAGTGTTTGTTTCGCTCCTTAAGCGTACGCTCTATCTCGCGGTTCGCGTCGCGCTTTGCCATATCGTCGCGCTTGTCGTGGAGCTTTTTGCCCTTGCACAGACCGACCTGGATCTTTACGCGGCTGTCCTTGAAATACATCGAAACGGGTATCAGCGTATATCCGCCCTGCTTTACCTGACCGAAAAGCCGCAGTATCTCCTTCTTGTGCATAAGCAAGCGGCGCACGCGGTATGGATCGCGGTTGAAGATATTGCCTTTTTCATAAGGCGCGATGTGCATTCCGCGAATGAAAGCCTCGCCGTTGTCGATGGAGATCCACGAATCCTTGAGGTTCACGCCGCCGGAACGAATAGATTTGACCTCCGTGCCGAACAGCTCGATACCCGCCTCAAGGCTCTCAATTATAAAGTATTCGTGCCGAACCTGTCTGTTTTCGGCGATGGTTTTAGTGTTCATGTATCCTCCGTATGCTTGCGGCGAACGGCGGATCAGTTGCTGACTACATATTCGAGCAGCCGGGAAACGTCCGTCATATTGACAGCTCCGTCGCCGTTGATATCGCCATAGGTCAGATCGCCGTTGTTTACGACCAGGGTCAGAAGCGCCGAAACATCGGAAAAACCGTATCTGTTGTCGCCGTTTAAGTCGCCGCTTAGCTTGAATGTATACTTATCTCCGCCGGGAGCGTTCACTGTCATATCCGCATAGAGGATAGATACGTTGGAAACGCTGTCTCCGTTCTGATCCTTGACTTCAACATAGCTGCCGAAGTCCATGCTGTTTCTGAGTGTGCTGACGTTGTAGCTGCCGAGAAGCGGGAGCACGACGACCTTTTTGCTGTGATCTGTCTTAAAGCGTCTGCTGTTCAGATCGAAGTTTCTGACATTCTTGCTGATGTAGTAGATTCCGCCCTCGCTCAATACAGCGGAAGCCTTTCCGTCCTTCACTACAGCGGTTCCGACCATTTTGGAACGCTTCTCGGCGGTGTTCCACTTATACAGATAGTAGTCACCGTCCGCATAGTTGTCAACATCTAACTCCAGCGTTGCCTTTCCGGGAAAAGCTGTGGCCTGAACAGTGGAGAACATTCTGTATCTGCTGGCGCTGCCCGCTTCGATAAGAATGCTTTCCTCAACAGCGTCGGTGTTTTTTACCTCGGGGGTAAACGCGGAAAGGGATGTGATGTCCTTACCGTTAAACGTCCATGTATACTTTGTACCGTCCAGCATAGTACCGCTGTAGGTGCGGGTCAGATCCTCACCGTATATCTTCTCGAAATCGGTCTTGGGAACCGTCGCGGGAACACTCAGCGACGAGCTTAAAAGTCCGCTTTGCGCTCTCTGAAAAGTTTTGATCGCTCTCTGCGCGCGGGTCGCGGTCGCGTCCTTGTCCGACTGAAGCTCCTTAAGGGTATCGAGAGCGTTTTTAAAGGCCGCCCACGACGTCGGGGTGTAGTCCGCTTCCTTATAAGTTGCGCCGATCTTCACAAGCGCGTCCAGCGTGGCTTTGAAGGTAGAGGCAGCCTTGTCAAGATTGTTCATCGCGCTGTTGAGCATGGAAAGCGCGTTTGAGAGCATTTCCATATCCGCGCCGCTGTAGCCCTGTATCGCGGCGGCGGTCTGCTGCGCCACGTCCAGCCTGTTCCAGCTTGCCTCGGTGTATTCCGCTTTGTTCAGCTTTTTGAAATCCTCAAGAAGCTGTGTTATACGCTGATTGATCGAGCTTGCGCTCTTTCCGTCGAGCAGGAAAACGCGTACCGTTACCTTAGTATTGTCACTTGTTGTGTCTTTAAACAGGCACACGGTCACGTCAACAAAAGTATCGGAGTCGACCTTTGTGTTTTTATCCTCGTCAATGAACTTTGAGAAATCCCAGGCAGCAAAGTCCAGATCCCAAGGATTTTCATCGCCGAACTTATAGGGCGGGTAATCGTAATCATAGAGAAAATCGGGCAGCAGCGAATTATCATTGAACCTTATGGAATCCAGGATCCTTGTCTTAAGCGAGCTCTCGTCGAACGGTTCGCCGTTGACATAGTAGTACTCATCGGTCAGCGCTTTAATGGAACGCGGATTTTCGCCTGTTAAAAAATTCTCGCTGATGTTGCGGGTGGTAACGCGGCTGTTGATGAACCAGCTTGGAACACGCGTGAGATAGTTCTTGCTGAGGTTTATGTTGGTCAGCTTGGTGCAGCCTATCATATTAAGGGCACTCAGTCCGTCGTTTCTGAGGCGGTTATTCGACAAATTGAGCGTACGAAGATTGGTCATATAGTTCATGCAGGCGGGGAGATCCTCAAGCTCCAGACCGCTGAGATTCAGCGTGGTAGGGCGCAGAAGATCTCTGAATGTGATATCTCTGATGTCGCGCTTGCCCATAGCGCTGAGAAGACGTTTTTCAAGGTTTTCCTGCACCTCTTTGGAATTTGCCGTGTCAAAATAAGTATAATAGGAGACGCTGTCGTCAAGCTCGTACTCTCCGTCAAATGTCAATTCGGGCTTTTTTTCATCATCCTCCGCGGCATAGGCGGCGGTCATAAGTACAGTGTTCGCAGAGGAGAACGATATAGCCGCAGCAAGAAGGGAGGACAAAAATCTCTTTCCGGGTTTCATTGACAAAATCTTCCTTTCTGAAAATCTTTTGGCAATTTTTTTTTCATTATCACAATATAATAATTATAGCTCACAACGATTTGATGTTTCAAGAAAATTGCCGGCGGCGTACAGCCGGGAGCAGGTACGAAGTATCTGCCAAGCTGTAGAAAAAATTCGTTTTCGGGATTCCAAAGGCGACTCCCCGAGGGTGAGGTGTCACGAAGTGACGGAAGGGTTGACCGACAGACCAGCGCCCTTTGGCGCGGTTTAACAAAACGGAAAACCGTTTTGTTAAACGCAATGGCATTTGTACTGCGCACAAACGCCCATTGCTTGCTTCGGGACTTCGTCCCTTCGGGGTGCGGGGCGGAGGTCTGTCGGTCAGCCCCTCTGTCACTCCGTGACATCTCCCCAGCGGGGAGTCACCCGCTATTCTCTTTCCCTCTCCTTGAGGGGAGTTTTTATACAAACCGGCAGGTACGAAGTACCTGCAAAAGCCTCTGCGGCTTTTCCGACAATTTTATTATAACATACTTTTACTTTTTTTACAAGAGGTAACTTGACTTTTTTTAAAATATGTGGTAGAATATATTAGGAGATGTTTGTGAACGCTCCGATCAAGTAACGAAGCTCGGCGGATCCCGCTGCATGGAGGATAGGCTATGACAGAGAAGAATACACTGCTGATCGTTGACGATTACGAGTTTAACCGTCTTATGCTGTGCGATATGTTTCCAAATTACAACATTATTGAAGCTGAAAACGGCTTTAAGGCTATTGAAGAGTATGAAAAGCACAAGGACGAGATCTGCGCCGTGCTGTCCGATATTATGATGCCTGTGCTGGACGGGTTCGGACTGTTGGATTACTTTTTCAAGAACAAGTATGTTTACAAGGTTCCCGTGTTTATAATCAGCGCGGACACGTCAAACAAGGCGCTGACAAAGGCGTTCGACTACGGCGCGGAGGATATAATCGCAAAGCCGTTCAATATAAACTTTGTCCGCAAGCGCATTGAAAATATAATTGAGCTGTACCGTCTGCGTGAGATACTGAGCTCTCAGATGGATGATGATGAAGACGAGGTCTGAAAAGGGCTTATGATGTGCCGCGCATTATTATTTTGTGCAAATTCCCGAAACGCGCCGAAAAATCGGCGCGTTTTTCTGCTTTTTGACGATTTTTTGCAAGTTCGTCAAAAAATACTTGCAAAAAAATGTTTGTAGTGATATAATGATTTGTGTGTGGTAGTTGCTGGTAGTTAGTTGTGCCAGCACCTTTAATTATGATGGTGTTTATTGCCATCGTTGTGGAACATCAGTAAAGGCTTTCACGCTTGGATCAACGCATAAAACCACAGACAAGATCAACGTTATAATGGTGCAGGAATTTCAAAAAGGGCGAAATTTTAATTTCGCCCGGTACCGTCAGCACGGCTAAGCGCAGCACGAAGTGCGGAGCGTGCCGTGGTGACGTGTATTTTGAAATTTTTTAAAATAAGGAGGACATATGCTTTATTACCGTGATATGAACAAGGAACAGCTTGCCGAGGAGAAGAAGGCAATTGACGCGGCTTATGCCGAGATCAGGGAGAAAGGTCTTAATCTCACGATGGCGCGCGGTATTCCCGCGCCCGAGCAGCTGGATCTTACGATAAATATGTTGCTGCACTGTCTGGACGGCGACTGCAAGTCCAAGAGCGGTGCGGACTGCCGCTCCTACGGCGTGCTGGACGGCATCCCCGAGGCGAAGGAGCTGTTTATGGAGATGATGCACGTCGGCGCGGATGAGGTGATAGTCGGCGGCAACTCCAGCCTTCAGATGATGTATGATACCATTATAAGAGCTATGCAGCTGGGAGTTCTCGGCAGTGAAAAGCCGTGGTGCAAGTATGACAAGGTGAAATTCCTGTGTCCCGCGCCGGGCTATGACCGCCATTTTGCTATGTGTGAGGCTCTCGGTATTGAAATGATCCCCGTTGAGTACAAAAAGGACGGTCCCGATATGGACGAGGTGGAGCGTCTTGTTTCGTCCGACGAGTCGATCAAAGGTATATGGTGCGTGCCGAAGTATTCCAATCCGACCGGCATTACTTATTCGGATGAGGTAGTCCGCCGTTTTGCTAACCTCAAGCCCGCCGCTAAGGATTTCCGTATATTCTGGGATAACGCGTACTGCGTTCACCACCTGAGCGACGATCACGATCATCTGCTGAATATTATCGAGGAGTGCCGCAAGGCGGGCAATCCCGATATGGTGTTTGAGTTCTGCTCCACGTCCAAGATCTCGTTCCCCGGCGGCGGAATCGCGGTCATCTGCGCGTCCAAGGACAATATTGATTTCATTAAGAGCCAGATGGCGTTCCAGACCATCGGCTTTGACAAGCTCAATCAGCTTCGTCACGCGAAATACTTTAAGAATTTCGCGGGTATCAAGGAACATATGCGCTTCCATGCGGCGATCATACGCCCGAAGTTCGAGGTTGTGCTTTATATGCTCGAAAAGGAGCTTATGCCGCGCGGGCTGGGTGAATGGACGCGTCCCAAGGGCGGATACTTCATCTCGTTCAACGCTCCGGAGGGTACCGCGAAGCGGATCGTTACGCTTGCCAAGGAGGGCGGAGTTATCCTCACAAGCGCGGGCGCTACTTATCCCTATGGCAAGGATCCGCATGACAGCAATATCCGTATCGCGCCGACCTATCCGTCGGTAAGCGATCTGCGCCAGGCTATGGAGCTGTTCTGCGTATGCGTAAGGATGGCGACCGTGGAGAAGCTGCTCGGCGAGTGATCAATATTACAGATAATAAAAAGCGTCGGCTTTATTTTATATAGAGCCGACGCTTTTTTATAATGTTTTACAGATCGATCTTGTCCCAATCCTCCGCGCCTGTCAAACCGACCAGCCAGCAGAAGCCTTTAAGCTGCTCGCGGACAACGTCCGCCATAAGATCTCCGCAGATCGCAGGTCTATTTTTATTGTGTGCTTCCATGCACGCCCTCTGCATTCTGCTGCACACATCCGCATTATCAAGGATCTCGGCATCCGTGTGCATTTTCACGTATGACATAACCTCGGAAAAGCTCTTGCAGCCGCTGAGCGTTTTAAAAATACCTTCGGTATAGCTTTCCTCCGCCGGAAAAGCCAGATCGTGTTCGCCGAGAAAACCGCAAGCCCACAGCAGCGGCATACTCATTTCGGTTCGCCAATGGAACTGCTCGGCTTCATCAACGGAGACGCACGCCGCTGCCGATACGGCAAGCTCGAAATACTTTCTTTCATCACCGGTAAGTTCGTTTACAAGGTCAAGCCTGTCAATGATATCGGCGCAGAGCCTGATCGCTTCACTGTCTTCGGCATATATACCGGCGGCTATCCTAGCCGTCAAAAACGCGCAGACAGCGCGTCTCACCGCTTCCTCGGGAGCTTTGATCGAGGCGTTCTTCTCGTTCATGATCTCCGGAAAATTCGGATCGATCTTAACGCCATTTCTTATGAGAAAGTTTTCGGAACGCCTTTTTCTGCTGAGAGCTTTTCTTGTATTTGCCATGCTCATTGGCGGGATCCTCCGTTGTTTTAATTCTCGCTTGCCGTTTCCGCTTTTATCATGCACTTTGCTGTGAACTTGGGAAACAGCAGCTTTATCAGCAGATACAGCGCGTATCCGGCGATCACTCCGAGCGTGTTGCAGATAACATCGTCGGTATTTCCGTCGCGCTGTGAACTGAAGCCCTGAAGGAATTCAATCGCAAATGTAAAGCAGAAGCCCGCAAGCACCGTCCACCCGAATTTCGGTTGCTTCAGCACGAACGGCAATGCCAGACCAATAGGCGCGAACATCAGAATGTTTAAAAGTGAATGTGTTTTATCAATGCCGCGGATCCCTCTTGTAAATATCTCGGGGATAACTTTCCAGTTCGGAATAAACCGAAAAAAGGACGACAAATGAGGCAGCTCGTTAAATGAAGGAAGCAGCGTATTGCACACTATCAACGTCGCCCAGATCACAAGCAGCAGCCGGATGATCTCGTTGAGCCGAGCCTTTCTGCGTATCTCTTTGAATTCCGCGCCGAACCGCTTTTTGTGGATAAATCTGCGGACGAACCAATAGACAAGCCCGGCGATCACCATTAGCGGAACGGCTTCAAGGGTCAGATCTCTGAGCTCTTCGAAAAGTGTTCTCGGTCCATGTGATCCGATCATTTTGATTTACCGTTTCCTTTCTCTTTTCCAAGTATCTGTCCAAGCTGCTCGATAAGCCCGCTGCGCGCGTCTACCGTGATCTCACCTACGTGCTCGCAGATGCGCTCTATGTATTCAAGCTCCTTGAGACGGCGCAGGGTCTCGTTCTCGTCCATGAGCTTGGCGGTGTTGAGCAGCGACCTTGTGGACGCTACCTCCTCGCGGCGCGTGATGACATTCGCCTGGGCGCGCTTCTCGGCGGCGAGAACGGAGTTCATTATCGCGGTGATCTCGCCCGGGAGGATAACGTCCTTGATACCCGCGGAAACCACCTCGACAAACGTGTCGCTTGTGCGCTCCTTAAGTTCGGCAAGGATCTCATCGCCGAACTTTTCACGGTCGGCAAGCAGTTCGTCCATCGTTTTTGTGCCGAGATGATCGCGCAAAGCAAGCTGTGCGGCGGTGTACAGCAGATCCGTGATATTCGGGTATTGCTCCGCAAGCTTTACATAGTCAACGATACGCCAATTCATTACAAAATTCACGCGCAGTCCGACCTTGTCCTTGGTGAGTATCTCCTGACCGCCGACGCTGGTCGTCTGAATGCGAAGATCGTACAGCGCGCAGGTCACCTTCACCGCGCCGTTCCAGTAGTAATACCGTCCCGCGCCGAGATATTCGGAAGCTTTTCCGTTGTAATAAATGATCGCGCCGAATCCGTCCTGAACGTTGATCTCCTGTACGACCCCCGGTACGAGCTTCTGGAGTATCACCGCGGGAACGTCCTGCACCTTCGGCTCCTCGGTGGATATTATTTGAAATTCATGTGTGCCGTACTCGTTCCAGAACGCGTGGCGGCCCGCCGTAAGACAGCCGTCGAACACGCCGTTCACATAATGCAGGCAGATCTCTCCGTTCTTCACCGATACCTCGCTTATCAGAGCCTTTGCGCCGGGGCAGTAGTCCAGAATTTTCTGAACGGGGCAGCTGTTCGGCGAAATTTCACCCTCAAGCGGCAGCGTTTCGATGGTCTTCCCGAAGAATGTGTGATATTTTCCCGGGTTCAGGATCATTTTGAGTACGCCGTTGTCAAACAGCAGTCCCTTTTGATTTTCATTAACAATAACCTTCATAAAAATTCTACCTCGCTGTATTCGTCAATATTTGCAA
>JAIEDJ010000193.1 GCA_029068025.1 Oscillospiraceae bacterium
CAATTCAACCTCGCTAACAGAGACAGAAATATTTTCTATCGCGTTGATTCTTTGACTCACGAAGTCGAAACAGCCGAATTCTATGCCGACAATACTGAGTATTACTTTTGGTCAGCTACGAGAGACGGTGATAAAATATTGCTCAGAATGTCGGCAGACGGTGATTTACGGGATCGCTTGTACTACCTTGATATAAACGATCTGGATTTTGAGCCGATCGAATAAGTCTATTTTTGACAGCTTTCTTATATATGTTTTTTGCCGCGGCAGATCTGCCGCGGCATTTTTTCGCTTGACTTTTCACGCGCATTATGTTAGAATTAAAGCAATATATAACGGGAGTGATGTTATATGATCGACATTACGTTTGCGGTCATTGAAAACGAAGAAGAGCGCCGTGAGCTGGAGGAGTTCTATTCCGAAAACAAAAGCCGCCTTTTCCGTATCGCGCTGTCAAAGCTGCATAACGCTTCCGACGCGGAGGACGCGGTGCAGGAGGTTTTCGTAAGGATCGCGGACAAGCCCGAGAGGTTCTTTGATATCCCTCCCGGGGAAAGGACCGCGTACACAGATGTTATTGTGCGGAACGTTGCCGTGGATATGTTCAACAGAAGAGCTTTGATACCCGTTGATCCGTTGGAGGAAGGGATCGGGGACAGCGATATCCTGCTTGATGACGGTCTGCTCGGCAGGTGCTCGCGTGATGAGATCGTTGAGTTTATTGAGCGGCTGCCCGAACTGCAAAGAAACGTTCTGTCGCTGCATTGTCTGTTCGATCTGACGATAGACGAGACCGCGCAAAGGCTTGGGATCTCTCTTGCTGCCGCAAAAAAGCGTCTTATGCTGGCGCGGAAGGCTATCAGAGCGTTTATTGAGGAACGAGGTAAAGATCATGAGTGAAACGACATTGAAGGAAATTATGCTGGAGGTACATAGGCGCGAGTTCGCGGAGTTCGATAACGCTCCGGAGCATAAATTCTCGTTAAGGCACAGGATCAATATGAAGCTCCTGTTTATGAAGTTTGAACGGCGGCAGCGTAAGCTGCGGGAAAAGGAGCTTTCCGAAATGAACGAGAATGCCGGGTATGTGCCGGGCAGCAGTCTTAAGCAGCGGGTAACGCTTGCGCTGATCGTCATTATACTTATGACATTGCTGGCGGGGTGGTTTATCCCGATCCGCGGTATCTCGGAGGATCAGATCAATTGGCTCAGAGGCAGGTATGATTTTCACACTATGAAGCAGAGTGTTGTTCTGGCGTTCACAGACGAATACGGAACGACACAATACAGTTACAGGACAACGCCGGAATACAGCAGCTTTCTTGACGATCTTTCGGATCTGGGCGTTTATTCCGAAGCTGAGATGGGCGAGATCAGAGTACGTCAGCTGCCGCTGGACACAAGACCCGGCAGCGAAGAAACGCCGCTGCTGGGAGATATTATAGTTATAGGAGAGACGGCTCCGGAGGGTGAAGGCCCGCTTGACAGCGTCCGCAAATTTGTTGCAAGGCTGGAGAATATGATCGGATTTTATGAGGAACGCGCGGAAGATCCGTTCCGTGCGGTGAAGGGCGACGCGGAGTTTGCCGAATTGATCCGCGAACGTTATCTGCCGATCCCGAAGAGCTTTCTGGAGCTGCTTGAGAAGCTGTACTCCGATTCTCCCGATGATGATGTATCCGAAAGTCAAACGAAGAATTTGTCGGTTTTGGATAAAGACGACAGGGTGTATTTATTGAAAATTCACAAATTATGAAAACCTCGGATAATTACGGTTGCTAATCGTCCATGAAAACAGATGTATATAACAGAGGGACAATTTAAAGGCGCATTTTTGCGCGGCGTTCCTCAAAAATACATCAGAGGTGATCAAATTATGATTGGCAGTGTAATGAGCGGTTACGGAGCGAATTTTCCTTATCCCATTACGAAAGGGAAAACCGGGAGCGCGGATACTTCGTTCGGCGAGACGTTGGCGGAGATGACCGAAGCCGACGCTCTCATGGCAAAGGCTCCCGACAAATGGGTAACAAAAGCGGGTTCTTCATGGAACGTTATAAAAGGGGCGCTCGAATTCAGGGAAAAGGAGCTTGGGATAAGAGAGAAGGATATCGAGCCGGCACATGAGCTGACCCCCGAGCAGAAGGCGTGGCTGGATCAGCGGCACGATTTTTCGTCTATGCGGCGTTATGTGCCATACACCTATAAGTCTCCCGAGGGAACAACGGTAGGCGGCTATTTGTCGACTGCGGAATACAGCAATTTCCTTGCGGATCTTGTGTATCTGGGCGTGTTTTCCAAGGAAGATCTTGTAAATATGTGGATGGAGCCGATAGACACAAGACCCGGGAGCGCATCGTCAAACAGTATTTTGTTAAACGGAGGTTTAGGCTCGGAGAACGACCTGCTCGGCGCGTCCCGCGCGTTTGTTTCCAGGCTGCAGAATATGTTCGAGTTTTATAATTCGCGTTCCAAGGATCCGCATGCCGCGGTGGAGGGTGACGCGGAATTTGCCTTGCTGATCAAGGAGCATTTTCTGCCGCTGCCGAAGCTCTTCTCGGAAATGATCGAGGAATTGTTTGGCAGTGAAAATGCCGAACTGCCGCGGATCAGTGCCGTTCCGCATATTGAGGACGCTTCCGGAAAGCTCAAAGAGGATTTCGGAAGAGCGCTCGCGTAAACAATGAAATACCCCCTCGGGATAAATTCTCTGAGGGGGGCAGATTTATGAATACCTGTCAGCTATTCCGTTGACATTCAATGTTTTGTGCTGTAAATTCCAGTATCGCACCAATTACCGCGAAAACAAACACCGGAACAAAATCAGTTGAGAACCACATTGTCAGCTTCGATTCACCGAAATTGGACAAGAATTTGTTTATATCAGCAAAAGCATAATAATTCATTGCTATGATAAGGATCAGTGAGCCTGCGGCGTAGGCTGCCGGAAACGCAAGGGCAGTGGTCAGCGGTTTGTCTTTGCCGATCTTGAACCAGCCTGCCAGAAAGGCTATCGCCGAAATGATCGCAGCCGCGTAAAATACATACCGGAGCATGCTGAGAATCGATGTTACTCTTGTAAACTCATCGGCAATATTTAATCCCCCTGTAATTTTGCTGAGTATTGCGTTGAAATCGGAAAATTCCTTGATCCCGAAGCTTCTGATTTCCCGATCTCCGAATTTTATTGTGAATATCTTGCCGAACATTATTATAGTTGTCGGGATCAATGCCAACAGCGCGTATATATTCAAGAAAATGAATTTAGGTTTAGCGCTTTGTCCGATATTGACACTCGGTGTGACCGCCGCAGGAGCGGGGTTTTGCATGGGAACAGTTATCGGTGCCGCCTGAGCCGCGCGGCTTTCAACGGGCGCGCCGCAGCAGCGGCAGACGCTCTCCGCGCCCGTTAAGACCGCGCCGCATTCAGCGCACTTCAGCGGTGCGGGAGTCGGAAATCCGCAGCCGGGGCAGAACGCCGCTTGGTCATCGTATTGTTCCCCGCACTCGGGGCAGGTGATTGTTGCCATATGTATGTCCTTTCCAAATCGCTCAATCAATCGATGTTGACTTTAAGTCCGCTAAAAGTTTGTTCGACGGTGTATTTAACACTCTTATCGAAGGTCACGTTCAACGAGATGGTGCAGTAGGTCTTGGGGTTGCTCTTGTCATAGTTTTCGTTCCGACGGAATTCTATTTGATGTGTTCCTTCTCCGAGTGCTATTTTATAGGTCTCCGTCTTGCCGTCGGAAATAGAGGCAAAATCTCTGCCGTCTATGAGAATATCTACAGTTTTAGCTCTAATTTCATTTTTGAAATTAACTGTCATATCGACGGTGTAAGTCTTGGGAGTTTTAACAGGGGTTTCGGGGCTTTGGTTTGCCGGTGTGCTGCTCGGAACAAATGTTGTATCGCCCGAAGGATATGGTTTACCTTGATTGTTATCCGATAAGTCTTTATTACCAAAGAGTATAAAAACTAACACCCCGATGATTGCAGCCGCCGCTATGCACACTCCGATTATCACGGGCGTTTTGTTTGAAGAAGTTTTCTGTGCCGTTGTGTTCGTGATGGGAGCGCTGTAATTCGCGATGTTTGACTTACTTAAGACAGGCGCTCCGCAGTGCGGACACGCCGCCGCTTTGTCGCTCATCTGATTCCCGCAATTGGGACATTTGATCAGTGCCATGTGATTTATCCTCCATATTTATGTTTATTTTGCGGAAGGCAGTTTATCCGATAAACTTGCCGTTCTCCCATTGACCCTCTTGTACGGTGCCGTCGGCATAGGTATATTTGCCGTGACCATTGAACTCGCCGTCCTTATATTCGCCCTCATAATATACGGTACCTTCTCGGCTCCAAAAAGATCTTCTGGCGTATCCGGTGAATTTGGAGTCATGCCATTCGCCTTCATAGAAATATTCGTTATCATATCCGAAGGGCATTCTGCCTGTTCCGTTCACAATTTCACCGTCAGCAAATTCGCCTGTTAGAACACTGCCGTCTGCATAAGTGATCCTGCCCTGTCCGTTTAATCTATTATTTTCAAATTCGCCTTCATAAATATTGCCGTCGGAAAGGGTTTTTATGCCTTCTCCGTTTAACACCCAATCCCTGAATTCGCCTTCATAGACATCGCCGTTGTAATAGCTGATCTTACCTCGTTTCAAAGATCCGTCTTCCCATTCGCCTTCATATGTGGTATAAAAATCGCGGCGTTCGTACTTACGTTTAAATATCCCGGCGCCGTTCGGCTTGTCATTCCGCCAACCACCGGAATAGGTGCCTTCATAGTATTGATCACCAACAGTCAGCATATAGGGTTCGTCCGTGACCTGCTTTACAGAGTTATTGAGCAGGACAAAAACAACTCCCGCAGCAATACAAAGGACTGCCAGAACGATCACTATCGGGATCCAGAGCTTTTTGCGGCTTTTTTTCATAACGGCAGTATTGTTTAATACGGGCTGCTGCGCGTACTGCGGCATAACGGGCTGAGCAGGGATCGGCTGCTGTATGGGCTGCTCCGGTTCGGACTGTGCCGATTCTGCGGGGCAGCCACACATTGGGCAGACCTTATCCTCGGGTCTGAGTATCCCGCCGCATTCCGTACACGTTTTTGTCTGAACCGCAGGGACAGCGCTTGCTCCGCAGTGCGGGCACGCCGCCGCTTTGTCGCTCATCTGATTCCCACATTCGGGACAATTGATCAATGCCATTGAATTATCCTCCTTTATTTTGCGGCAGGTATCTTACCAGCCATTCCATTCGCCTTCCCTGGTCACCTGACCCTGGCTGTCAGTCATGCGGCCATAGCCAAACGGCTCATTGTCTTTCCAACCGCCTTCATAAACATTGCCATTGGCAAATGTAAATTTTCCCTGCCCTGACTTAAGTCCGTTTAAAAGCTCGCCGTCATAGTGGTCGCCATTTGCGAAATTCTCGGTGCCTTTTCCGTTTTGTACGCCGTCAACCCACTCACCGCTGTAAACATATCCGTTCGTCGCTCTTAAGATGCCTTGTCCGTTCAATTTGTTGTTCTTAAATTCGCCTTCTTCAACCAAACCGTCTTCGAGGGTTATCTTGCCCTGACCGTTCAATAAACTGTCCTTAAATTCACCTTCATAAACGCCGATGTTATATGTAAGCTTGCCCTTTCCATTAACCAGACCGTCTTTCCATTCGCCTTCAAAAACAGCGTCGCCGCCGTTATACATAAATTGAAAGGTCCCTATGCCGTTCGGTTTGCCGTTTTTCCAATCTCCGGAATATGTGCCTTTTTCCGACCCGCCCTCAACATAGATCATCTCATAGGGTTCGTCCGTGACCTGCTTTACAGAGTTATTGAGCAGAACAAAAACAACTCCCGCGGCAATACCAAGGACTGCCAGAACGATCACTATCGGGATCCAGAGCTTTTTGCGGCTTTTTTGCATAACGGCAGTGCCGCCGGCAGTATTGTTTAATACGGGCTGCTGCGCGTACTGCGACATAACGGGCTGAGCAGGGATAGGCTGCTGTATGGGCTGCACGAACTGTGCCGCAACGGACTGCTGCGCAGACTGCGCCGGTTGTGAATCCTCTATTGGGCAGCCGCACGTTGGGCAGACCTTATCCTCGGGTCTGAGTATCCCGCCGCATTCCGTACACGTTTTTGTCTGAACCGCCGGGACGGCGCTTGCTCCGCAGTGCGGGCACGCCGCAGCTTTGTCGCTCATCTGATTCCCACATTCGGGACAATTGATCAATGCCATATTTTTTCCTCCCAGATGTTGTATGCACAGCGGATCTGCGTCCGTCCGGCATATTATATTTTGTGTGTTGTTTTTTCGACAAAATCACTACTTTTACAGTATAACACAATTAAAGCCGGATTTGGTCTACAAGTTAGTGATACAAATTATATTTATTGGGATGAGAGTGAGAGAAAAAACGGCATATAATAATGCAGCACCGCACAAGGTCTGACAAAACCCTTGTGCGGTGCTGCATTAAAGCTGTTTAAGAAGCGCGAATATCTCTTCTTTTTCCGCAAGATCGTCCGAGAACGCCGTTGCGCTGCCCGCGGCGGTTCCGAGCTTCAGCGCGTATTCATAATCTTCGTCCTTTGATCCCGATATAAGTCCCGCGAGGAAGCCCGCGACCATGGAGTCCCCCGCGCCGACGGAGTTTTTGACCGTGCCGCTGCACGCCTTGCACCTGTGAATACGTCCGTGCTCGTCCAGAAGTATTGCGCCGTCACCCGCCAACGATACCAGCACGTTTGCCGCGCCCATTTCGCGGAGTTTTCTTGCATATGATATGACTTCATCGTCCGTTTGAGGGACCGCTCTGAAAAGCTCCCCCAGCTCGTCTCTGTTAGGCTTGATCAGAAACGGCTTGTATTTAAGCACGTTCAGCAGCAGCTCTCCCGAAGCGTCAACAACGCTCCGTATTTGTTTGTCGGACAGCCCTGCAAGTATTCTCTCATAGATATCGTTCGGCAGTGAGCCGGGAATACTCCCCGCAAGCACGAGAGTATCTCCGCCGCGCAGCTTGTCCAGCTTATCGAAAAGCTGCTTTGCCGCGCTTTCGGGGATATTCGGGCCTTGTCCGTTGATCTCGGTTTCCTCGGTTGACTTGATTTTCACGTTTATTCTCGAGAACCCGTCTTTAAGGCGGATAAAGTCTGTTTCCACGCCCTTGGCGGCGGTGCCGTCCTCTATTGCCTTGCCTGTGAACCCGGCCGTGAATCCAAGTGCCTTAGATCTTATACCCAGCTCCGCCAGAACTATTGAAACGTTTATGCCCTTGCCGCCGATGTGTATTTGTTCGGAGCTTGATCGGTTGGTTTTGCCGCCGATCAGATCGTCTGTATGGACGACATAGTCGATCGCGGGATTAAAGGTTACCGTATATACCATATTATAATATCTCCTTATAATTATTCCGAAAATGCGCCGAAATGATCCGCAGTACTGTTGTACCGCGGATCATGCTTTATTTAAAACTCGTCATCGGGAAGCAGCTCGTACAGTTCTTCCATGCGTGAATGGTCGTAGGTCTCGGTCTTATACTTTACCTCGATATTCAAGCAGCCGCCGAACGCGTCCATGCCTACCTTTACTATATTATCGGGCAGTGTCAGCTTCCGCAGATTCTTGCAGTTTACGAAAGCCTCGTTGCCTATCTCAATAACGCTTTCGGGGATCTCGATGTTTTCGAGATTGGTGCAGCCGCTGAACGCTAACGCCGGAATCGCCGTTATGCTGTTGCCGAGCGTAACGTTCTCCAGATTCTTGCAGCTTATAAACGTTTCCTCTCCGATCTCGATAACGCTGTCGGGCAGTGTTATGCTTTCAAGATTCTTGCAGTTCCTGAACGCGCCGCTTCCGATGCTTTCAACTCCCTCGGGAATATCCAGAGTTTCGAGGTGTGAGCACAGACCGAACGCGGAGCTGCCGATCTTCTTCAGACCCGCTCCGATAAATACGCTTTCAAGGTTCTTGCATCCGGCAAACGCTTGTTCTCCGATCTCACAAAGACCTTCCTCAATGATCAGGCTTGTGAGATGAGTGCAGTCTTTAAACGCGCGTTCTCCGATCTTGGTAACGCTTCCCGGTATGGTCACGCTTGAGAGAGCGTTGTTTTCGCCGAAAACGTCCTCCCCTATTGAAACAACCTTTTCCTCATTGATCTCTGCGGGGATATGTACCTCTCCGCCGCTTCCGTTGTAGCGGATAATGGATACGCCGAGATCCAGCGTTTCAAATTCCGGAAG
The DNA here is from genome assembly GCA_029068025.1 of Oscillospiraceae bacterium. GTDB lineage: Bacteria > Bacillota > Clostridia > Oscillospirales > Ruminococcaceae > CAG-115. The sequence continues at coordinate 8,264 of JAIEDJ010000193.1, forward strand.
GGAATTCTTTGAACCCAATGAAAAAAATTCTTTTGCCATCGTCTCTCCTTTCTTTAAGACTCGAAATCCGCAGCGCGCAAACACTGCGGATCCCGAGAAGTGTGCATTTTATGATAAATTATTTGTAAAGCTTTTTAGCCTGATAGCTCGTGTGGAGAACCTCGTGTGCCTTGTGGGAGTTGGGCTCGCCGAAATATTCCTTGTACAGCGCCTGAACGTCGGGGTTCTCATGCGAACGTCTGAGCGGGTTCTTTTCATCAATGCCGTAAAGAACCTTTGCGCGCTCTGCACGGATATCAACGAAGTTGCGAACCGACGCGGGCTGGATTATCTGACCGCCGCCGTTTACGCAGCCGCCCGGGCAGCCCATGATCTCAATGAAATCATAGCTTGCTTCGCCGGACTGAACCTTCCTGAGCAGAGCCTTCGCGTTTGCGAGTCCGCTTGCCACCGCAACGCGAACCTTCTTGCCCGCAACGTCGTACTCGGCCTCCTTTATGCCCTCAACGCCGCGAACGTCCTTGAATTCAACGGGAGAATCGCTGTTTTCGCCGGTGAGCTTCCATACCGCGGTACGGAGCGCCGCTTCCATAACGCCGCCGGTCGCGCCGAAGATAACGGCAGCGCCTGTGCCCGAGCCGAGCGGAGAATCACACTTCTCATCGGGCAGATCCTCGAACATAATGCCTGCCTGCTTGATCATTCTGGACAGCTCGCGTGTAGTGATCGTGATATCAACGTCGGGAACGCCCGCCGCCGACTGATCATCGCGTCTGATCTCGTATTTCTTGGCGGTACACGGCATTACAGATACGCTTATGATATCCTTGGGATCCTTTCCGAGCTTTTCGGCGTAGTAGGTCTTTACCACCGCGCCGAACATCTGCTGCGGCGACTTGCAGGTGGAAAGATTGTCCAGGAACTCGGGGAAGTAGTTTTCGCAGTAACGGATCCATCCGGGCGAGCAGGAGGTGATCAACGGGAGCTTGCCGCCGTTCTGAACGCGGTTCAGGAACTCGGTCGCTTCTTCCATAATAGTGAGGTCAGCGGAGAAGTTGGTGTCAAACACCTTGTCAAAGCCAAGTCTGCGCATTGCCGCGATCATTTTGCCTTCAACGTTTGTGCCGATAGGCATACCGAACGCTTCGCCGAGCGATGCGCGTACAGCGGGAGCTGCCTGAACCACTACTATTTTGTCGGGATCCGCTATAGCGTCGCGAACCTTGTCGGTGTCGTCCTTCTCGCGGAGAGCGCCGGTCGGGCAGGCGGTGATACACTGTCCGCAGGATACGCAGGCGGTGTCCGCAAGATCCATGTCGAACGGGGAAGCGATCTGGGTAGCGAAGCCGCGCTCGTTCGCGCCGATAACGCCGATACCCTGAGTTACCGCGCAGGCTGCCACGCAGCGGCGGCAGAGAATGCACTTGGAGTTGTCGCGAACCATATGCGCCGCGCTCTCGTCCATTTCGACAGCGGGATTCTCGCCGACGAAGTTGGTCTCGTCAACGCCGTACTCATAGCAAAGCTCCTGGAGCTCGCACGAACCGCTTCTTACGCAGGACAGGCACTCCTTCTTATGATTGGAGAGGATAAGCTCAAGAGTGGTCTTGCGGCTTTCGATGATCTTCGGAGTGTTGGTGAAGATCTCCATGCCCTCGTTTACGGGATAAACGCAGGCAGCAACAGGCGTTCTCGCGCCCTTGACCTCAACAACGCAGATACGGCACGCGCCGATCGCGTTGATATCCTTTAAGTAACACAGCGTGGGGATCTTGATCCCGGCAGCGCGGGCAGCTTCAAGAATGGTGCTGCCGTCCGCGACGGAATAGTCCACGCCGTTTATTTTTATGTTGACCATAATTATAGTATTCTCCTTATTTTATTTGCGAACGTACTTACGGAAGATCTTTCAGTATCTCTTCGCAGAATTTCCTTAGCTCGGGGATATCGTCTACCGCGACACTCCAGATTATTTCATGATTCATTTCATAATAATCATGCGCGAAACGATGTCTCATTCCGCGAATCTGAGACCACGGGATATTGGAATGTGCTTGCTTAAACTCATCGCTCAGATGCTTGACCAGTTCTCCGATTGATTGGATTGACATACTTGCCGAATTTCTGAAAAGGAAAACAGTATCAAACGTCTCAAACGAATTCCTGCAAAGCCGTATGACTTCATCGACCTCATTACAATATGTCAGGATCCGCCGAATAATGAATATATCCCTGTCGGAATCTTTTATCATAAAATTCGTCTCCTGTCAAGTTCGACTTCTTTTACAAAGCGCCCGCCTAGCGGTTTTCCGCGATTTCGTTCAAACGAAAAAACCGTAATAAGATCCACTTCCTTGTTGAGCGCACTTTCAAATTCGTCCCACATTCCAAAGAATTTAAATCCACCGAGATTTTCGCCGTCAATCAGCAGATCCACATCGCTTTCCTCGTCAGCGTCGCCACGGGCGTATGACCCGAACAGCCAAACCTCTTTGAGTTCGTGCCGCTCAGCTATCGGGCGGATCTTCTCTGTAATTTCTTCAATTGAATAAATCATAGTATTATCCGCCTTTTCAGCCTTATATGCCGCATAAACGCTTACTTGCCGAGCCTATGCGATTTTATCCCTTCTTGATAGCATCAAACTTACACGTTGCGATACAAGCGCCGCACTTGATGCACTTGTTCTGATCGATGGTGAACGGGCTTCTGATCTCGCCCGTGATAGCGCCGACGGGGCACTTTCTCGAGCAAGCCGAGCAGCCCTTGCACTTCGCGGGATCGATCTTGATCTGCACGAGCTTCTTGCAGACACCCGCGGGACATCTCTTCTCCTGGACGTGCGCTATGTACTCGTCCTTGAAGTAGCGCAGCGTCGAAAGCACGGGGTTCGGAGCTGTTTGTCCGAGACCGCAGAGCGCGTTGTCCTTGATGTAGTAGCAGAGCTTTTCGAGCTTGTCGAGATCCTCCATGGTAGCCTTGCCCTCGGTGATCTTCTCAAGCATCTCATACATACGCTTTGTGCCGATACGGCAGGGCGTACATTTTCCGCAAGACTCGTCCACGGTGAACTCGAGGAAGAACTTCGCGATATCCACCATACAGTTATCCTCGTCCATTACGATAAGTCCGCCGGAGCCCATCATCGAGCCGATAGCGATCAGGTTGTCGTAATCGATCGGGATATCCAGGTGCTGGGGAGGGATACATCCGCCGGAAGGTCCGCCTGTCTGGGCAGCCTTGAACTTCTTGCCGTTCGGGATACCGCCGCCGATCTCCTCGATTACCGTGCGGAGCGTGGTTCCCATCGGAACCTCAACAAGTCCGGTATTGTGGATCTTGCCGCCCAGCGCGAATACCTTGGTTCCCTTGGACTTCTCGGTTCCCATGGAAGCGAACCAGTCAGCGCCCTTGAGGATTATCTGAGCTACGTTTGCGTAGGTCTCTACGTTATTAAGAATAGTCGGCTTGCCGAACAGTCCCTTTACAGCGGGGAACGGGGGTCTGCATCTCGGCTCGCCGCGGTTGCCCTCGATGGAGGTCATCAACGCGGTCTCCTCGCCGCATACGAACGCGCCCGCGCCCAGTCTCAGACCGAGGTGGAACTTGAAGCCCGTGCCGAAGATGTTGTCGCCGAGCATTCCGGCTTCCTCAGCCTGCTTGATCGCGATCTCGAGACGCTCAACGGCGATGGGGTACTCCGCTCTTACGTAGATGTAGCCCTGATTTGCGCCGATAGCGTAGCCCGCGATAGCCATTGCTTCGATAACCGCGTGGGGGTCACCCTCAAGCACGGAACGATCCATAAACGCGCCGGGGTCGCCCTCGTCCGCGTTGCAGCAAACGTACTTCTGATCGTTTACGGAAGCCTTGGCAAACTGCCACTTGCGTCCTGTCGGGAATCCCGCGCCGCCGCGTCCGCGAAGTCCAGAAGCGAGCAGGACGTTGATAACGTCGTCCTGCGACATGGAGGTGAGCACCTTGTGCAGAGCCTGATATCCGTCGCGTGCTATGTATTCCTCGATATGCTCGGGGGAGATAAGTCCGCAGTTACGGAGAGCTACGCGGTGCTGTTTAGCGTAGAAGGCGGTATCATTCAGCGACTTGATGTTGTCGCCGTCAACGGTCTCGGCGTAGAGGTACTTCTTTACGGGAACGCCGTCGCGCAGATGGCTCTCGACGATCTCGGTGATGTGATCTACCTCCATCTTGGAGTAGAACGTGCCCTCGGGGTATACGATCATGATCGGGCCGAGTGCGCAAAGTCCGAAGCAGCCCGTCTTGATAACGTTTACCTTATCCTTCAGGCCGCAGCGCTCGATCTCTTCCTCGAGCTTCTTTATAATATTCATGGAGCCGGACGATGTACAGCCCGTACCTCCGCATACCAGAACGTCCTTAACGCCGCTGTCGCTTTTGCCCTCAACGCGGACATTGACAACCTCGGCAGCCGCCGCCTTGACAGCGTTAAGCTCGTCCAGAGTTGTGATCTTGTTCATAGAAAGTGTTCCTTTCGTATTTTATTTGCATTTCGCGAATTATATGCGTCATTTCCGTGTTTTGCTTTGCGTAAATCGTACAGATATTCGTCAGAAAATCGGCATATAAACCAAATTGATCGTTAATTTTGCATTAAGCGTATTTCTCGAGTATCTTATCAACATCGTCAACGGTAAGTCTGCCGTAAACGTCCTCGTTGACGGTAAGTACGGGAGCCAGACCGCACGCGCCTATGCAGCGGCACGCGTCAAGCGAGAATTTTCCGTCGGGAGTGATCTCGCCGCTGCCTATGCCGAGCTTTTCCTGGAGCTTGTTGAAGATGTCGCCCGAGCCCTTTACATAGCAAGCGGTTCCCAGACATACGGAGATCTTGTACTGTCCCTTGGGATTGATGGAGAACTGAGCGTAGAATGTAACAACACCGTAAACCTTTTCCAGCGGGATATCCATCGCCTCAGCGATCATGGTCTGAACCTCGATGGGCAGATAGCCGTAAATATCCTGTGCCTTCTGAAGGATCGGCATAAGCGCTCCGGGATCGTTTTTGTGTTCCTCGATCACTTTGTTGAGCCTTGCTTCCTGCTCCGCCGTTCCGTTGAAGGGAACAGCGCTCTTTTTAAAAGCCATGTTTTAGCCTCCTTGAGTGTATTTACCGCGCGGCAGAGCCGGCGGATTTTTTCTTTAATAAGCTAGATGCTACTATATCTATATGTATTGCACAACAGATATACCATTGTTAATTATACCATAATTCCGACAAAAAATCTATATCAAAGACTTGATTTGAGAATTATTTCTTAGTAGAATTTTTAACAAGCTTTTTGTTGATTTTTCACAAATTTTATTTTTTCAAATTGTGACGTTAGACAAGGCTAACCAATATTTACTAAAAAAAGCCGCGCTTGACATAATTTTTTTAATGTGGTATACTATAACAAAAAAGAACAATAAAAATGGAGGTGAGTTTTATGAGTACAAGAGAAATTGCTATTAATATTATCAATGCTTTGTCCGAGGAACAGCTTATTGAGTTCATCAAGACATATTCCGACAGCAGCGTGGGAAAAAAAGTCAATGTTGCTGAAAAAAAAGCTGAAGAACGTGACTTGGATGAAAAGCGAAGAGCGCTTGAAGAACTTAATCAATTTGTTGATAAGTATTCACATCTTATTGCAACAGATGATTATAAGGAAGATCTTGCAGCACATCGAAGGGAGAAATACGGCTTGTGAAAATTCTGATTGACACAAATATTTTGGTTGATTATCTGTCGAAACGTGAGCCGTTTATTGCGGATGCAAATGCGATTATTAACTTGTGTGGTACAAACAAGTTTCAGGGTTATGTCGCAGCACACTCGATAACCGACTGTTTCTATGTTATGCGTAAAACACCTGCCGATGAACGTAAGAAAGCAATTTTAAACATCTTAACGCTGATTACGGTCATCGGCATTGACGAACTCAAGCTGTTGGCGGCCTTGAACGACATCAATTTTGACGATATCGAGGATTGTCTGCAAGCCGTTTGTGCGGCGGATCTCGGGCTTGATTATATCGTGACGCGCAATGTTAAGGATTTTGCGGGCAGTTCCGTTTTACCGATTACTCCTTCGGAATTTTTGTTTAAGCTGAATAATTAATAAACCCCGTGCCGATCAGTATAGACCGGCGCGGGTGCTTTGTTATTTTCGCTGAACGGGGGAGCGGCTGTCAAATGCCTCTTATCGCGTTGTACAGCGCTTTGTAATTATCCGGGGAGTAAGTCTTGCCCTTGTATGTAACATCGCATTGGCAGTCATCGAAAATTCCGTGGCCTATTTTCCTTACGCTGTCGGGCAGTTTCACGCTTGTGAGCGCCGTGTCGTTGCTGAAAGCGTAGGAGTCTATTTCCGTTACGCCGTCGGGGATCTCAAGGCTTGTGAGCGCGGGGCAGAACGAGAACGCGTGAGCGCCTATTTCCGTTATGCCGTCGGGCAGTTTCACGCTTGTGAGCGACAGGCATGCGTAGGCAAAGTAGCTGTTTATCTTAGTTATGCCGTTGGGTACGGTAACGCTTGTGACCGCTTCATTTTTGTAGAAAGCACATTCTACTATCTCCCTCACGCTGTCGGGGATGATCACGCTGCCCGTGCAGGTGATGCCGTCGATCAGGATCCCGTTGACTATCACGAGCGGATCTTCCTGCCGCTTGCTCTCAAGCCAAGGAGTACCGCCGAAGGCGAACTCGCATATTTCCGCTACACCTGTCGGGATCGTCACGCTTGTGAGCGAGGCGCAGCCGCCGAAAGCATGGTCGCCTATCTCTGTCACACTGTCGGGGATCGTGATGCTTGTAAGCAGCGTGCCGCCAAAAGCGCTTGATCCTATTTTTGTTACGCTGTCGGGAATGGTCACGCTTGTGAGCGATGTGTCAGTGAATGCGGCGTCGCCTATTTCCGTCACGCTGTTTGGGATCGTTATGCTTGCAAGCGACGTGCACTTGTAGAAAACGCCGTTGTTGATTTTCGTCATACTGTCGGGAATGGTCATGCTTGTGAGCGAGGAGCAGTCGTTGAAAGCGAAATTGCCTATTCCCGTCATGCTGTTGGGAATGTTTATGCTTTTAAGCGCTGTGCAATGGCTGAACGCTTGCTCGCCTATCTCCGTTACACTGTCCGGAATGGTCACGCTTGTGATCTTGTCACAGTCAAAGAAAGCAAAGCCGGTTATTTTCGTAACTCCATCGGGGATAACCACGCTGCCCTTACAGTTTTTTCCGTCAATAACTATCCCATTGACTATTACAAGCGGATCTTCTTTCTGCTTTTTTTCAAACCAAGGGGTATCAGAGAAAGCGTAGCTGCTTATTTCGGTTATACTGTCGGGGAACGTTACGTTTGTGAGCGATGTGCAGCCGTTAAACGCGGAGACGCCTATTTCCCTCAAGCCGTCGGGAAGCGTTACGCTTGTGAGCGACGTGCAGCCCGAGAAAGCAGCACGGTTGATTTCCTTTACGCTGTCGGGAATGGTCACGCTTGTAAGCGCTGTGCAGTCATTGAAAGCATTACTGCCGATCTTGGTCACGCCGTCGGGGATCACCACATCACCCTTGCAGGTGCTTCCGTCAAGAAGTGTCCCGTTGACGATCACGAGAGGGTTTTCCTTGCGTCTGTTTTCAAGCCAGGGCGTTTCGAGAAAAGCGCCGTCTAATTCTGTTAGGCTGTCGGGAATCGTCACGTTTGTAAGGCTGCGACAATAGCGAAATGCGTTGGATATATCCGTCACGCTGTCCGGGATAACCAAGGTCACGGGCGAGAAGGTATTGTCGCCGAATGAGCCTATCTTTGTAACAG
>JAIEDJ010000194.1 GCA_029068025.1 Oscillospiraceae bacterium
TTTCAGCACCCGTTGCTGCCGATAAGGAACACTCGCTCTCCCTTCGTTCTATCAAGGTAGACAGCAAGGAACCGCCGCTTCCCGTCAAACGACAGCGACAGCCCCTTTGCCGTAAGCACATCGTTGCCGCATCCGTCCGCGCTCTTAAAGCTGAACTTGATCGCCTCGGGCGCGTCCTCGGGTCTCTCAAGCGTTTCTTCCAGTTTGTCTATCGACTTCTGCTTTGAAGCGATCGTGACGTAGTTATGCGCCTGATTCCAGCGCTTCTGCTGCTCAATGATCCCCTCAATGCGCCCTATCTCCTTGACCGTCGCCTCATAAACCTTCTGCCTTCGCTCCAGATCCTCAGCCTTAAGCGCGAGAAAACGCGTATAGTTGCCCTTATAGTCACGGATCTTACGGTTCTCAAGCTCAATAGTCCGCTCCGTGACTTTATCAAGAAAATAACGGTCATGCGAGATGACGATATAAGCGCCGCGGTAGTCTGCCAGAAAGCGCTCCAGCCATTCCACCGATTGAATATCCAGATGGTTGGTCGGCTCGTCAAGCAGCAGCAGATCCGCGTCGGAGAGCAGCAGCTTTGCCAATTGCAGCTTGCTTCGCTGACCGCCCGAGAGCGCGTTCACATTAAGCGAAAAATCGTCCTTCGAGAACCCGAGACCCGTCAGCGCGGCGGCGGTGCGGCTTTTGTACGTAAGCCCGCCCTCGCGCTCGAATTTTTCCTGCAAAAGCGACTGCCGCGAGATGATCTCGTCGGAGCAGTCGCCAAAGTCTATTTTATCGTGCAGTTCCATTATCCGGAATTCAAGCTCTTCAAGCTCCGAAAAGATCGTCAGCGTCTCGTCATAGAGATTTCTCTCCGAACCGCGGCAGGCAAACTGCTCCATAAAGCCGATCCTGCACCCGCCCGCAATATGAACGCTGCCGCTGTCGGGAATTATCTCTCCCGACAGCACGCGGAACAGCGTTGTTTTTCCGCAGCCGTTCACACCGACAAATCCGATCTTTTCGCCCTCGCGCACCTCAACGCTTGCCTCCGAGAAGAGCGTCCGATCCGCAAAGGAGACCGACAGATTATTTATTCCCAGCAGCATCACTTGTTCAGCTTCTCGGGAGCATACTTGCCGTTCACAAGGCTATCCTTCTGATCTACGGTATAATCCTTGCTTATATCATCCATCAGCGTGTCAAATTCCTCGCCTCTGAGTTCTTTGAGCACGTCTTCAAGATTATTGGTCTTCCAATTCGGGAATTCGCTTATAGGATTTCTGATGATAAGATACGCAGATGTGGTGCCCTCATAAACAGCCGCCTTTCCGTCTTCCGGCGCTTCCTTGATAAAGTCCATAAGTTCATCCGACAATATGCCGCTGTCATTAAAGATGACCTCGTCGTATTTTTCGTCAGACTCGCCCTTTTCAGCAGTCGCCTTTCCGGCAGCCATATCCATATATTCCTCGAGAGTATACCCCTCCTGCGGACTAGCCTCGTAGTACTCCTCAGCCTCCGCGCGGGCCTTATTCTGAGCAGCAAGCAGATCGAAGTCATAAAGGATATCGATGAACTTCGCGCCGTTGTTGTAGCGCTCGGCATAGCTCTTGGCTCTCTCAATGATATCGTCCTTTTCATCACCAACGACGGGATCTCCTCTGAAATCTCTGTAGTTGAAGGTGATAAGCTTGTACGCGACACTGTTCTCCTCAAGATATTTATCGATCTCATCACTCGGAACAGCCTTCGAGCCGCCCTCGCCGTAGTAGTACATAAACAGCTTGTTACTGAGGGCGTTGGCGGTGGAGATCTCCTTCAGAGAATCCATTCCGATACCCTGCGCCGTATAATAGTCGCCCATGCTCTTATATCCGTATATCTGTTCAACGGTAAAAGTATAACCGTAATAGTTTATGCTGGTAGTATTCCAGTTTTCCTGAATATCATTATTGATCTTAGTCAACTCATCGTCAGTCAGTGTAATGTTGTATTGATCGCACTGGTGAAATATGCTTACAAAACGCTTGATACCTTTCCTGGTATCCTCCTTCACCCAATCTGAAACGCTCATTCCGTCTATCGTACGATCGAAAATGCTTGTTTTCTCGGATTCGGTATCCGAGCTGTCAGCGCTGTCCGAGTTACCGGAATCGTCGGAATCATCGGAATCCAATTCCGAAAGCTTTTCGCTTGCGTTATTCATAGACGTCTGCTGAAAGGAAATATATATTCCGGTTCTGATAGGCATACCGTCCACCGTCATAATATACCCG
>JAIEDJ010000195.1 GCA_029068025.1 Oscillospiraceae bacterium
GCGGGTGATTTAAAATACGCCAGCGGTTGCGGGACAGGTCACAACGGCGTGTAGGCTATGGATTTTAACAAGCTGTAGCCGGAGGGGTGGATCTTGGCAACGCCGCTCCGCGCGGCGAACGACTGTTAAATCTCCTCCGCACTTCGTGCGTTTGGAGTTTTAACAGCGTTCTTCGCGCTCCGCGGCTGGTTATTTTATGTCGGGGCTTTGCCCCGAACCCCATTGGGGCTCTGCCCCAAACCCCGCTCAAGGGACTCGTCCCTTGAGAATCCCGGTTTCGCGCTTCGCGCGAGTACCGATTTTCAACAGAAAGGATCTTTACAATGGAAGTTAGAACACGATTTGCGCCCAGCCCTACGGGCTATATGCACATAGGAAATCTTCGCACGGCGCTTTACACATATCTTCTTGCTAAAAAGAACGGCGGTAAGTTCATCCTCCGTATCGAGGATACCGACCGCGAGCGTTACGTCGACGGCGCGGTCGACGTTATCTATAAAACGCTCCGCGACTGCGGTCTCAATTGGGACGAGGGTCCCGATATCGGCGGCGATTACGGTCCATATGTTCAGAGCGAGCGCATGGGAATGTTCAAGGACTACGCCGAGGAGCTGGTGAAGAAGGGCAAGGCATATTACTGCTTCTGCACCAAGGAGCGTCTTGAGGAGCTGGCGGCTGTTCAGAAGGCAAGCAATATCTCACCGATGTATGACCGTCACTGCCGCAATCTCTCAAAGGAGGAGATCGACAAGAATCTTGCGGAGGGCGTGCCGTATGTTATCCGCCAGGCTATCCCCGAGAGCGGTTCTACAACGTTCCATGACGAGATCTACGGCGATATCACGGTGGAGAACTCGATCCTTGACGATCAGGTTCTGCTTAAAACGGACGGTATGCCGACTTATAATTTCGCGAACGTCGTTGACGACCACACGATGAAGATCACGCACGTTGTCCGCGGAAACGAGTATCTTTCCTCCGCGCCTAAGTATAATCTGCTTTATGAGGCGTTTGGCTGGGAGCCGCCTATGTATATCCACGTTGAGCATATTATGAAGGACGCGCAGCACAAGCTCGCTAAGCGCGACGGCGACGCTTCTTTCCAGGATCTGCTTGACAAGGGCTATATGACCGAGGCTATTCTGAATTATATTCTGCTGCTGGGCTGGGCGCCTAAGGGCGAGAACGAGATATTCACACTTGACGAGATGATCGAGGCGTTTGACCTCAGCGGTATCTCCAAGTCGCCCGCGATCTTCGATCCGCAGAAGCTCAAGGCTATCAACGCGCAGTATGTCCGCGCGCTTGCTCCCGAGAAGTTCGCCGAGATCGCAAAGCCGTATATCCGTCAGACCTGCAAGCGCGAGGACGTTGATCTCGATCTGCTGTGCGGCGTTCTTCAGCCGCGCGCGGAGCTGTTTACGGATATTCCCGAGCAGGTGGACTTTATCGACGCGCTGCCCGAGTATTCAACGGAGCTGTATGTCAACAAGAAGATGAAGACCACCGCGGAGACCTCGCTTGACGCTTTGACAAAGATACTGCCGATACTAGAGGGGCTTTCCGACTGGACGGCGGAGAGCGTGCATGACGCGCTGTTCAAGCTGATCGAGGAAATGGGCGTTAAGAACGGCGTTGTGCTGTTCCCGCTGCGCGTGGCACTTTCGGGTAAGCAGTTCACTCCGGGCGGAGGCATCGAGCTTGCGGTCATTCTCGGAAAAGAGGACTCGCTGTCGAGGATCCGCAAGGGAATAGAGCTGCTGTCAAAGTAATTATACTTATCCCGCTTTAGATTATTAAAATAATTGCGGCTCGTTTCGCACAGTACCTATCTTTTTATAGGAAACTCTGAGCGGGATAAGTATTATACTAATCCCGCTTTAGATCATTGAAATAATTGCGGCTCGTTTCGCACAGTTTCCTATCTTTTTATAGGAAACTCTGAGCGGGATAAGTATCATAACATTCACAGCTATTTCACACAGTTTTCACGGGAGAATGTTATAATTGAGAAGGTGCTGAATTGTGGGATTCCAAAGGGCAGCGTTTTGCGCAAAGCTTCAACAAACGGTATTGCCGTTTGTTGAACGCAATGGCATTTGTGCTGCGCACAAACGCTCATTGCCAGCTCCGGGACTTCGTCCCTTCGGGCGCGGGTGACTCCCCATGTGGGGAGATGTCACGAAGTGACGGAGGGGTTGACCGATAGACCGAAGCCCCGCACTCTCTCCATCTTCCCGAGAGGGGTTATCGACAAGCCGGTGTTTCCACGCTGCAGGCGGGAAACGCCAATAATCAAAAATTAATTATGATTGAAGTAAAAAAACTCAGCAAAAGCTATGGAAATAAGCTCGCGGTCGATAATATAAGCTTTACCGCTAACGACAGCGAGATACTCGGATTTCTGGGGCCTAACGGCGCGGGGAAATCCACTACGATGAATATTCTCACGGGGTATCTGTCATCATCGGGCGGTCAGGCGCTTATCGACGGGATAGATATACTTGAGGATCCATATGCCGCGAAGAAAAGTCTCGGGTATCTGCCCGAGCAGCCGCCGCTGTATATCGATATGACGGTGAGCGAATATCTTAGCTTTGTGTACGGGCTTAAGCGCTGCAAGTACCCGAAGCGCTCGCACCTCGGGGAGATCTGCGAGCTGGTGAGGATCGGGGACGTGAAGGACCGCGTTATCCTCAATCTTTCAAAGGGTTATCGGCAGCGTGTGGGGTTGGCTCAGGCGCTGGTCGGCAATCCGAGAACGCTTATTCTCGACGAACCGACGGTGGGGCTGGATCCGAAGCAGATCATTGAGATACGCACTCTTATCAAG
>JAIEDJ010000196.1 GCA_029068025.1 Oscillospiraceae bacterium
ACTCTTACCAACGTTGACGAGTGGGGCAAGAGAAAGCTGGCATACGAGATCATGTACGAGAGCAGCTACCAGAGCGAAGGCTACTATGTTCTGTACAATTTCGAGTCCAAGCCCGATTTCCCCGCAGAGCTCGAGCGTATCATCAACATCACCGACGGCGTTTTGCGTTCTTCGGTAGTTCTCGCAAAGTGACCGCGGGATCTGACATTTCATACCGGAGGTGTTATTCGTGTACAACAAGGTTATTATGATGGGTCGTATAGTAAACGATCTGGAGCTTAAGACATCCCCGAGCGGAGTTTCCGTATGTTCCTTCCGTATTGCGGTAGACAGACGGTTCACACCGAAGGGAGAGGAAAGAAAGTCCGACTTCTTCAACGTTGTCGCATGGCGGCAGCAAGCGGAGTTCCTGACAAGATATTTCTCCAAGGGCAAGATGATCCTTGTTGAAGGGGAAATGACAACGCGTCAGTATACTGACAAAAACGGCAACCCCAACACATGGTATGAGATATCTGCGGAAAGGCTTTCGTTTACGGGCGAAAAAGCAAGCTCCGGAAACGGCGGCTACAGCGGCCCGCCCTCATACGGCGATCCGCCCCCCGAGCACAGCTCATATTCCGCACCGCCGTCAGCCCCGAGCGCACCCGCGCAAAGCTCCGCTCCCGCGGACTTCTCTTCGGCTGACGACGACGATTATCCGTTCTGATCATTGCGATAGTTGAGAACACGCAAATTCAACGTAAAAAACAAACCATTCTATACAGGAGGTAAGGTATCATGGCTGAAAGAACCGAAAGATCCGGACACCCTATGAAGCGCACCCGCAAAAAAGTTTGCCAGTTCTGCGCTGACAGATCCGAGTTTATCGATTACAAGGACATCGCGAAGCTCAAGAAGTTTATGACCGAGCGCGCGAAGATCCTTCCGCGCAGAGTAACAGGCTGCTGCGCATATCATCAGAGAGAGCTTACAACAGCTATCAAGAGAGCAAGACAGCTCGCTCTCATTCCCTATGTGGCTGACTGATTATAATGCTGCGTAAAAACAATATCCGTGATCGTTCCGATCACGGATATTTTAGTTTATACGGCATTACTGAATTATTTGCTGTCATTGGAGCCTTGCGTATCTTTTTCGGTGAACTTTATCCTTTTAACAGCATCTTTTAAAATTGCGACCGCTTTGTCTGAATTTCCGGTTTCGATCAAAGCAACCAATAATTCATATTGTGTGCACAATTCCTGATTTGTCATTCTGTTCACCTCATTATTATATTGATTTTAATCCTCCAAAGTCTTTTGAAGATTTTCAAGGATCTTTTTCATTTTCTCGCTGCGCTTTTCCTCATTCTTTTCCTCGTTGACTTCTTTGAGCGCATCAAGAACAAAGCGTATAAACGCTTTAAATTGGATATCGGTCTGACCCATAGTTATCCCTCTGTAAAATGTTATTACCTACATTATAGCACGGATCAATAAAGATGTCAAGTCTATATTGTTTTTTCCGCGAACCGCAGCGAAGCAGTCCAATATCGATTTAATATGCTGCTTGCCGCTTTTATCAGAAGCGCCTGAACCGATATCGACATTTTAAATCAACAGCCCCTCGTCGGCATTATAGATCCGGAAGCTCGTCTCTAGCAACGGTATATTTGTGATTGTAGAGATCCTTAATATATTTGACGGTATTGTAGCTCTCTGAAAGAGCTCCGTTCATATTGAGCGTGTAGTCTCCCGCCGCGGGCGCTGTCCATAGCCACAACGCGTTGTCGCGGTACATTTTGTCGATGTTCGGCATAACGTCGCACGAAGTCACGGCAATGAGCTTCTGCGACGGCAGTATAGACGATATAGACTGAAACAATCCCGCAAACGACGCGTCGGACGATTCAAAAAAGCTCTGACCGACTATGTCAACATAGTTGCTGCCCGGATAATAGTCCATATCGCTGTTATTCCACACCCAGATAAGGCAGTGTATCTTGTGATATCGGCACAGACGGTCAAACATTATCTGCCACAACATCTTATAATTTTCCGGAGAGCTTCCCCACCAGTGCCCGCCTGTGTCGCCGTAGGGAATAGGCTCAAAGATCACCGCCGCGTTTGCGGCATCAAGCTTTTTGAACACTTCTGCCATCTGGTCAATGTCATTCAGCAGCGCCGAAAGCTCCAGCGGCATATATCCGTTATCCTCAAGCGCCTTCTTCGCGTCGTCGTCCAGCATGGCGATATTTTCCGGATCCTGATTCTCGAAAGCCGCGTCCAGATTAAAGTCGCCCGCGTTTATGCTGTGACGGATATTAGGCGAGTACCAATGCCAGGTGTATGCCTGTATACCGCCGTCATCACACCATTGAGCCGCAAGCTGTATCTCGTCCTCCAGCCGCTGCTTGTCCTCGTCGTTGTCCAGAGTCGCATACGCCAGCTCGGAGCTTCTTATCGCGGGATAACGCCCCGTAGCGTTGTATACCGCTTCTATCTCGGCATTGGACGCGGGAGAAACGTTCTGAGCCGTCAGTATCATCTGCCCGAACACCTCGGTAAAATACTTTACCGTGTTTACTGTCCTCAAGGACGCGTTCGGATTCGCGCACGCTGAGCCCAGCTTGTAGCAGTCGCCGCTCGCCCTTCCCGAGTTCTCGACAAGAATATAATCGATATCCACGCTGCCGCTCTCGACAGTGAACTTCATATTGGTCTCTCCGGACTCGAAGTAAAGGCAGTCTACCTCGTGCAGCGTAAACGGCGCGCCGCCGTCCTCGTCCGGCACCAGTGGCGGGATATAGAACATTCCGCGCTTTATTCCGCCCGTTTCCAGCGAGACCGCCGCGCCATCCGCAGAACGCGCCGCCAGCACTACCCGGTAATGCTGGGAAGCATTCGCCTGCAGAATATGCGTAAGCGAATTCCCCGTGTGAAGCTTGACATACCCCTGCCCGTCAAACTTTCCGCTGTTGCTGAGAGCGCCGTCATAAACGCCGCTTTCCGCGTGGAGCTTGACAAGAAAATCACGGTTCAGGATCATGAACTCGTTCAGTCCGCCCTCGTTGTAGATCGGATTGGACGGTCTGCCTGGCTCGGATATATCGGAGCTGTCGGACGATTCGGGAAGCTCCGGGATCCTCGAGCAGCCGCAAAGCAGCGAAAACGCCGTTATCAGCGAAAATAATTTCGCAATTTTTTTCATACTTCCCCCAAAGTTAATTTAAAAACATCATTCTATAACGATCACGTCTCCGTTATGTAACACCTCATCAAGACGTGCCATCTTGCCGTTTATCGTTACCACCGCCGCGTGAGTCAGCAGCTCAGTGGGATCGTCCGCGAACACCCTCGCAACGTCCAGGAATATCGGCATAGACCCATCATCGCGCAGCGGGAACTCCGCCTCTACTCCGTTGATCACAACGACCGGACCGCCGGACGTGACAGTCTCCACGGGTGCGGGAGCGGCAGGCGCAGGCTCGGGTATTTCCTCAGGAACGCTTTCAACGACCTCCGATACCGCGGCAGGCGAAACGTCCTCCTCCCTTGCCGGAGGAACTGTTTCAAGAACAGGTTCGGGCTGTACGGCTCTCTCCGCGGCCTCGGGCACGAGCTCCTTTTCGGGAGCTTTAGCCTCGGCGGCGTTCTCCTCGGTGATAATGTCGCCGCTCCTGAGTATCATATTCATCTCGGCGGGAGAATCGTTGATCAGAACCCTCGCGGTTATATTGTTCCGCTCCAGCAGCTCTCCGAGCGTGCGTATTTCCACAACGGAAATAACGTCGCCGTCATGTATAACGCGGTCTACGGTGATCTCTCTGCCGTTCTGCACGATATATTTTCCCGCACGTATCTTATTTCCTAAAAGGTTCACGGTAAAGGATCTTATCGTGTCCATATCGAAATAATCCGAGAGCTTTGCCGCTCCGTCAGCGCCCTTTACGGCGGGAATTATTTCCACAATATCGCCCTTGACGGCGACAGCGTCAAGCTCTGCCGCTTTGCCGTTCAACGTAACGGAGGACGGTGTCGCGGGAGCACCCTTCAGCGTGATCTTCTCCCCCGACAGCGTAAACGACATATCGCTTCCCGCGCCGGCGGTGAGATCCTCGGGGCTTATCTTCACGAACTCCATAAGCTCGGAGATCTTGCGGGTTATATTTTCGGAGGAACGCAGCTTTTTCCCGTTTACGGTGATAGCCGTAAAGTCATAAGGCACGCCGTCCCCCGCGCTTATGGCAATGCCCATCGGAGTGGAGTGCTCCGCTCCGAGCGTCATTCCCTCGGGAAGGATCAGTCCGCGAAGATTTCCGCCGCTGCCCGTGATGACCTTGGACGGATCGATCCGCAGTCTGTCCGCGACGAGCTTTGCAAGCCCCTTGAGCTTGCAGCCTCCGCCCACAAGAAATACCGCTTGAGGCGGAGTTGTGTTCGCGTTGATGATTTCCTCGGAAATAATTTTCGCGAGATCCTCCGCGGCAGGCTGGATGATCTTTTCAATAGCTTCACGGCTGATCGTGTTTTCGGCAAGCAGAATATTCTTATAAGAAACTGTCTTTTCCTCCGAGGTCTTGATCCTCTCGGCGGTATCGAAATCCACCAGCAGCTCCTTCATCAGCGTTTCGGTGATCTCGTCGCCCGCCGTTGTCGCCATTGCGTATGCTATAATACTGCCGTCGCGCGAGATCGCAACGTCCGACGTTCCCGCGCCGATATCGCACAGCGCCAGATTGATCAGCCTGAGCTCCTGCGGCACCACCGCGTTCATAGCGGCGATAGGCTCCAGTGTCAGCCCCGCCGATTCCAGACGCGCCGGCTCCAGCGCCGAGTACAGACTGTCCACCACAAACGACGGCAAAAACGCGCAGATCAGCTCGGTAACGAGCCGTTCGCCGCGGTGTCCCTCGGGCTTTTGCACTCTGAACCCGTCCAGCGTCAGCGATATAACACCATGCCCCACGCAATAATATTGTACCCCGTCGTTCTTTTCGGAAAAATCGGCGCAGGCTCTGCGCACCGCCTCAAGCTCCGCCGCCTTTACCTCCGCATGGGAAATAGGCTCGCTGCCCGCCGTTATCTTATGCTCATAAGAAGCGCGTAGAGTTTTCAAAGCGCGTCCCGCCGCCGCGACATAAGCGCGCGTGAGCTGAATGCGATGACGGTTCTCCAGAGCGCGCTTCACCCGCTTTATATCGTTCGCCACCGACGGGATATCCTCGATCTGTCCGTCCGACATGGAACGCTTTTCGTGGACGACCGTTTCCATATCGATGATCTTACAGCCCTCGGGAGTTTTTTTCGCAAGCACTCCGACAACGGTGCGCGTTCCGATATCCAGCGCAAAGATAACGTCGTCCTGCGGCGCTTTTCTCGCAAGAGGCTCCGCCTTAACGGGCTGCTTTTTCACAGATTTGGCGGACTTTGAAGACTTTGCCTGCTTCGCCTGACTTTTTCCCTTTTCGGTTGCGCTTTTCTCGTTTTGGGGGGTAACGGTTTTATTCTCGTCCATTACTGATACCTCGCTAAATCATAATACATACTTGCTGCCGCATCTGACACACAAATAATGCCCGGCGGAAGTTTTGTGCATTGAAACTGACAGCGCCTTGCTGCCGCAAGGCAAGGACGGCAGCAAAAACACACGGAATCTATGCCGGCAGGATCTGCGCGTTTTGGCGCGGCGTTAAGTATAAGCAGCGCCGCACAAAAACCGGCGCGTTAATTCTGCTTTGTGATGTCGATCTTGACCGTACTTCCGTCCACGGCGATACCGGGGCTTACCTTGATCGGCAGCTTTTCCTCGGCGGAGAATCCTATCGTTTCCCCGTCACGGAGAACAACGTCCTCCCCTATCACATAAGCCGCCACGCTCACCAGAAAGTTGCGGATACTATTGAGATCCGCCGCTGCCGCCGGGACGTATACCTCGATCTCTTCCTTGCCGAAGCGGCGCATTCCGTATGTATACACACCCGACAGCTTTCCGTCTCCGTAAATTCCGAACCACACAAGATTAAGTATCGGAAGGACTTTATCCATAGAATTATCCTTCATCATTCCGGCACAATCACGGAACATCTCGGGCTGATATACCGCGCCCTCGCTGTAAAGCGCCAGCGCCGTATCCTGATTCAGAAGCGAAGCCGTCACCTTTACATACAGCCTTGCCCTCTTCATCATATCCCCGTCGCCCATCACCGTCACCAGAAGATGAGCGCCGTGCCGCGCCACCACTTTCTCCGCGTCCTTCCACATATAGTTCGCCTTTGCGAAGTACTCCGCCTCGCCGTTCGGTATGGCAGTCGGCATAAGGCCGATTATGATACGGAAGCCCTCGGCTGCGACGTACACAACGTCGCTGTCCTCGGGGTGATCGTCCTCAATCTCGATCCCCCACTCGCTTTTCATTTCCGCAAAGAACTTATCCTTGTCCCACGAGTTTTCCCTCAGCAGAACAAAGCCGATAAACTTCCCCGCATTGCTCGAATTATCGGGATTAACATGATTCTCCTCCTTGGGAGATTTTTTCTTTCCAAAACCAGCCATAATCTTCTCCTTATTTTAAAAAATTTCAAAATTCGCACTTGACTGCACGCTCCGTGCTTACGCACTCCGCTTAGCAGCCAAGTGCGAACCGGTCGAAAATTTTCTTGAGAAAATTTTCGACACTTTTTGAAATTCACTGCTCTTTATAACGTCGTTCTTGTCGTAAGTGCTATGCTGCGTGTTTTTAATGTTGATCCCGGCATCTGCGCAAAGATAAACGTGACACAAACGGCACAAAGCGCCTACGCCAAGATCAACAATTTAAACGCGCAGGCAATTTGCGAAAGCGAGTGTGAAAGCGCAACGGAGCGCGCAGCGCGCAGTGAGCAGTGAGCATTTCACGCTCGGCTAGGCGAGCTTTGCTCGCCGGTTCGCAAATTGCTTTTAAATCAACAGCCCCTCGTCAACATCATAAAACCAGCCGAGATCAACTTTCCAAAACCCGGTCAAAAAAGCGTCCAAGCCGAGATCAACGTGCCAAAAGCGGCACAAAGCACCCGCGCCGAGATCCGCAAACTCAATCCTTTATTTTCAGCGCCTTGCGCAGTTCCTTTTCCTGCGAGTTCATCATAACGACCAGGACGATATCACCGCTGCAAAGCGTTGTTCCGCCTCGCGGGATTATCGTCTTTCCGCCGCGGCTTATGCAGGCTAAGTTGCAGCCCGTTGGCAATTGAAGCTCCATCAGCGGCTTGCCCTCAAGCGGATAATTCTTCGGAATGGTGATCTCCATCAGCGACGCGTCCTCGCCGTCCAGCGGCAGCAGCCGCTTGATCGCGGAAAGATCCACCTCGTGCTCCAGCAGCTGAATAATGTTCTCGGTAGCGGAAATGACGATATCCACGCCCAGCTCCTTGACCACGTCCGCGTTCTTCGGATTGTTTACCTTGGCGATGGTTTTCTTCACGCCGAACTTCTGTTTTGCGATCTGACAGCATACAAGGTTGCTCTCGTCCTTGCCCATGACCGCGATAACGCAGTCCGCCTTATCCGCTTCGCACGCCTCCAGAGCCTCGACTGTAGTGCCGTTTCCGCAGCTGACCTCCGCGTCGAGATTGTTCGCGCAGTATTGGCTCTGCTCCTTGCTCTGCTCGATTATCGTAACATAATAATTATGCTCCAGCAGCGTTTTTGCGAGATAGAACCCGACCTTTCCGCCGCCTACTATGATAGCCCTCATATCTGCTCCTTATTTAAAAATTTCAAAATTTTTGATTTAAAAGAATTTTAAAATTCTCAATTGGCGGCACGCTACACTCCGCGCTTCGCGCTCCGTTCCGCTTAGCCGTCAATTGAGAACCGGTCGAAAAAATTTTTTTATTATTTGTTAAAATTTTTTCGACACTTTTTAAAATTCACTGCCCTATCGAACATTGATCTTAGCGTGAGAGCCTTTGCTGCATATGTATCGTGTTGATCTTGGCAACACGCTCCGCGCTCCGTTTCGTTTAGCATCCAATTGAGAACCGGTCGAAATTAAAATTTCGTTGATTTAAAAGAATTTAAAATTTCGAACTTGGCGGCACGCTTCACTCCGTTACGCTTAGCCGTCAAGTCCGAACCGGTCGAAATAAAAATTTCGACCTATTTGAAATTCACTGCTCTATCGTTCGTTGATCTTAGCGTGAGAGCCTTTGCTGCGCCTTTATAACATTGCACCAGCCGACTTAGCACAATCACGACTTTTTGGCGAAGATCAGCTTGTCGCCCTCCATAAACGTTATCGGCTGACCGTTATAGAGAATAAGCCCCGCGCCCTGGCGCATTACCCCGAAAAGCGATTCGTCGCGCTCATATTCGATATCGGGCGGCATAGCCGCGATCAGCTGTTCGGGCAGATCGATAGTCGTAAAGTGGACTGTGTGGTTCTCGAAGTTCACCGGTGTTCCCGCTGAGCCATCCGATTCCTCAAGCGCCGCGCTGACCATCAGCTTTGTCGGGCAGATCACGTTTACCCCAAGCTCTTCATACACCTTGCCCTTTTTGATATCCATGATACGCGCGAATATCTTAGGAACGTTAAAGGTCTGCCGCGCCAGCTGCGAGACCATGATATTCATATCGTCCTCTTCCGTCACGGCAAACAGCGCGTCACAGGACTGTATGCCGGCGCGCCGCAGGACGTCGCAGTCTATGGGAACGCCCGTCGTGGTGAATCCCGCGAAATTTCCGGGAAGCGTCTCGAACTTTTCACCGTTCTTATCGACGACCGACACATCGTGTCCCTTGACGTCGAGTGTGGTAGCCAGAGCGGAACCGACCATTCCGCAGCCGATAATAAGTATGTTCATAGCACAAAAACTCCAAATTAAAATTTGCAGGCTCTTTTAAAGTTAAAAACCGGAATTCCAAAGGGTGACTCCCCCGTGGGGGAGATGTCACGAAGTGACAGAGGGGGTGACCGACAGACCAAAGCCCCGCCATAAAATAACCAGACGCGGAACGCGGAAAACGCTGATTTAAGTCTAATGCGCGAAGCGCGAGGACTTAAATCAGTCGTTCGCAGCGCGAAGCGGCGTTCCCTTTGAACTGCCTTATCGGCTGCATGAGCTGTGGACTGCGGTGCGCTTGACGGCGCAGGTGTTTCAGCCGAAAAGGTGGATCTTGCCGGCCACTCCTCACGCAATGCGTACCCCTTCCCTGAGAATAGTATTGTAAAACTCCGTGTCCTTATCGATCTCACGGATCTCGAAAACGTCTGCATTCTTTTGGGAAAGCTCACGCAGATCCTCGCCAAACGCGAAAATATCCGTTGCCCGAAATCCGTCGCCTCCTACAACGATAACATCAATATCGGAATCATCGTCGGCATCGCCTCTCGCATATGATCCAAACAATATCGCATATTCAGCATGATATTTGCAGAGCAGCTTTTTTATCAAGCCGTCTATCTCGCTTCTTGATAATTTCATATCCGCACCCTAATGATCATCAACTAATAATGTATAATTGTCATTTCCCCACGCAAAACCGCTTGAACACTTCGTCTATGACCTCTTCGCTTGTGGTCTTTCCCGAAAGCTCATATATCGCGTCAAGCGCCCGCTCCAGACTTACGCCCACCGCGTCGGGAGTTACCCCGAGCCTTGCCGCCGCGTCCGCCTCGAACAGTTCGTCAGACGCCCGGAAAACGCACGCTTTCTGCCGCTCGTTGGCGATAAAGCCCGCATTGGCGGTGAAGTTTGACAGCTCCAGCCGCTCCATGACCGCGCGTCCGATGATCTCAGCGCTTTTCCCGTCCTTCGCTGAGATCTCCACTACGGACGCGCCCTTGTTAAGCGCTGCCCTCAGCTCTCCGATATCGAGTTTTCTTTCAAGATCGCTTTTATTGACGACCGCGATCACTCTCTTGTTCTCAAGCAGCGGAAACAGCCGCCTGTCCTCGTCCGATATTTCATGTGAACCGTCAAACACAGCAAGCACAATGTCCGCGTTATTCAGCTTTTCAATCATAAGCTCCACGCCGATACGCTCGACCTCGTCCTCGGTGTCGCGGATACCCGCGCAGTCGGACAGCAGCAGCACCGCTCCTCCGACATTCACGCTCTCCTCGACGATATCGCGGGTAGTCCCCTCAACGTCGCTTACGATACTGCGGCGGCTGCCCGAGAGCAGATTCATTATGGTAGACTTGCCAGCGTTCGGCTTTCCGACAATCGCGCAGGATATTCCGTCACGGAGCATTCGTCCTCTGTCGTAGCCCGCAAGCAGATCGTCGGTCTCCGCATTGACGGCGGAGATCTTCTCAACGAGCCAATCCTGTGTGACTACGGGCGTATCATCGTCCGGGTAATCTATCCACGCCGAGATCTGCGACAGGATCTCCAGGATCATCTCCGAGATTTTCTCACAGCGCCAGTACAGCGCACCCTCGCGCTGACTGTTGGAACAGCTTAACATCTGTTCTCCCTGCGCCGCGATCATATCCGCGACCGCCTCCGCTTGAGTGAGCGACATCTTTCCGTTAAGCAGCGCGCGCTTGGTGAACTCGCCCGCCGCAGCGGGTTCGGCTCCCGCCTTAAGACAAGCCGTCATAACGCGACGCGTGACATATATCCCGCCGTGACAGGAGATCTCGCACACGTCCTCGCCCGTATAAGAGTGTGGAGCGCGGAACACCAGCAGAACGCCGTCGTCAAGCCGCTCGTCTCCGTCGAAAATGTTCCCGTAAGCAGCCGTATAGCCGCGCATATCGGCAACAGCTCTGCCCGACACGCACCTGAACACGCGTTCGGCGACCTCAAAGGCGCGTTCGCCCGAGATCCGGACTACGGATATCCCTCCGACAGCGGGCGGCGTTGCAATTGCACAAATGGTTGAATATTCCATTTACTTTTTCTTCCCAAACAGTTTTCCGAAAAATCCGGTTTTTTTCCCGGACTCCCCGTTTTCGGAAAAACGCTCCTCTTTTTTGGGTGTATTTTCCGTCACTTCGGGCGCTTCCGCCCCTTTTTCGGAAATTAACACCTCTTTTTCCGAAGAACCCTTTTTCAAAGCCGCTTCATCATCATAATCCGCATAGCTGTCCGAAAAAACTCCCATCAGAATGGGTTTAGCCTTGAATTCCTCGCCGACGTCGTTCAGCAGATACGTATAAGTCCGCGACGGCAGCTCTATAATATGATCGGACAGCCTTTCACATTCGAGAACACGCTCCAGCTTTTCCGCCATGCGCTCCGGAATTGAAGCCGCCGCGCCCTCGTAATATTCCTCACAGGCGATGTTGTATTCCTCCGCGGGATTGCGCCCGGCTATCTGTGTGAGATGTATCCCCTCACGCAGATAGCTTGTGTAATCAAGATAATCGCTCCAGAACTCGTTAAGCAGCGCCGAGAGTATCTTGTTCTGCAGCTCCTGCAGTTCCGTTTCGGGGAATTTCTCCGCCGCCCTCGCGTATAACTCCGGCGCTGACTTCTGCCACATATCGCTGTTATATGACCCGTCGGCAAGCGAGCGCTTGCGCCTGAACGTAATATCGCGGTGCTTCTCGCCGATCATCGTGTACTTCATCAGATTAACGCGCTCATCAAACGTGTCTCCCTCGGAGATACGCTGAACGCGCTCCGCTTCTTTAAGCAGCGTCTTGTCCTCAAGTGCGCCTTTGATCTTTTCCTTCGGATAATGCCGTCCCGCGAGACCGCGCAGATCATGCTTTATCATGATCTCATCGTCCAGCGCCGCGAAGAATCGGCTCTCGCCAACGTCGCCCTGCCGTCCGGCACGTCCGCGAAGCTGCTTTGTTATCCGCGAGCTTTCGCGCATGGAGGTTATCAGAACCAGCAGACCCCCGGCGTTTACAACAAAATCCTTATCGGCGCAGTCCTCGCCGCCGAGCTTTATGTCCACTCCGCGTCCCGCCATATTGGTGGATATCGTGACCGCGCCGCGCCGTCCCGCGTTCGCTATAACGGCGGCTTCCTCGGCGTTGTTCTTGGCGTTGAGCACGACACATTCTATCCCTCGTCCGCGCAGATCCTCGGCAATGCTCTCGCTTTCCTCTATGCTTTCGCTTCCCACCAGCACGGGACGCTGTTTTTCGGCAGCCTCCGAGACCGCGTCCAATATCGCGCGGCGCTTTTCTTCCTTGTCATAATACAATTCAAGCGGCTTATCCTCGCGCGCGCACGGCAGTCTTGTCGGGATCACCTCGGTAAGTATACCGTAGATCTTCTCGAATTCCTCACGCGCGGATTCGGCAGTTCCCGTCATGCCGGAAAGCCGCGGATACAGCCGCGCGAAATATTGCAGCGCGATATTTCCCATGATCCTGCCGCGCTTGGTGATCTTCAAGCCGTGCTTCGCCTCCGCCGCAGTCTGAAGCTCTCCGGGGAACACGCGCCCCGGCGCGGCTCTGCCCGTAAACTCGTCTATCAGCACGACCTTCCCGTCACTGATAATGTAGTCCTTGTCCTCCTTAAGAACACACCGAGCCTTCAGACACGCGCAGATCTTCGCCTGCAAAGCGGAGTGTTCGCCGTCAAACAGATCGCACCCGAAGATCTCCCCTGCCTTGTCCTCGCCTTCAACGGTCAGGAAAACCTCACGGGTCTCCTCGTCGATCTCGAAATCGTCCTCGCCGAAGCCGCTTACTTTTTCATAGACCTCCGCGGTGCTCCCATCATCGTCCACCGCGATATCTCCCGCGATAACAAGCGGTATCCTCGCTTCGTCTATTAATATGCTGTCCGCCTCGTCGAATATTGCGAACTCGAGCTTCTCGGGGAACACCATATCGTCGGGCTCGGAGCACACAAAATCACGCAGATAGTCGAAACCCGCTTCCTTTGCCGTAATATACAGCACCTGCTTTTTATAAAGCGCCGCGCGTTCCTCACGCGGAGTATCCTCGGTGATACAGCCTACGGACACGCCCATCTCATCATAGATAGGCTTCATCCAGCGGCAGTCACGTTCGGCGAGATAGTCGTTGAATGTGAGAATATGCACCGATTCGCCGTTCAGAGCGGCATAACACGCCGCCGGCACTGCGCTCAGCGTCTTGCCCTCGCCCGTCTGCATCTGAACCATTTTTCCTTCCGCCAGCGCCGCCGCCGCAAGGAGCTGTTCGTCAAACGGGGTTATCCCGAGCGTTTTTTCAGCCGCAATACAGCACCGCGCAAAAACCGCCTCAAGGGAATTTCCGGTATATTCTCCGCTTTTCACAAGCGCTCTGATGTCGGAAACCAAATTTTTTCCTGCCATGATCGTCCTTATCCATACATAATTTTTTTGATTATATTTCCAAGCTCATCTCCGCGGTTATCCAGCCACCGAGCAACTGTCCGCGTGGTCTGACCCGTATGAGCCATCTCATACAGGCGTTCAAGGCTCACCCACTTGGCAGCGCAGACCTCGGCGGTCTGCAAGCGCAGCTTGGACAGCGGAACGTCCTTTACAAGAACATAAAAATCGCGCAGCATACTGTCCGTTGTGAGCGTCCATTCCATTAAAAGTTCGCTTTCGTCCGCGCGGATGCCCGTTTCCTCAAACAGCTCACGCACCGCCGCCTGACGGCTGGTCTCGCCCGAAACGGCACAGCCTCCGGAGCATTCCCATTTCCCGCCGCTGGTTTTCTGCGGAACGCGCTGAGTGAGCAATATATTGCCGCTGCGGTTTATTGTCATCACCTGGACTACAATGTGATACTCCCCGTGCGGGATAGGCGCACCTCTGAGAACGCGTCTGCCCAAGGGGTGCCTGGACGAGGTGTACAAGTCAAAATATTCCATTATTTCACAATTTCTCCAAAATTTGTTCGCCTTTTAGCGTCAAAAATACATACTGTTTATATTATATCACATCTTTACGGAAATTTCAAGGTTGACAGAACAATTTTTAATATGTATAATATATAAGTGTGGGGGCTCCGGTCTGTCGGTCAACCCCTCTGTCGCTTTGCGACACCTCCCCAGTGGGGAGATCTCCCAACCCCCGCCAAAGGGCTTCGCCCTTTGGAATCCCCAAATAAGGAGTAAAGATGTTTGACCCGATTATTTTTGATTTGGACGGCACGCTGCTGAATACTCTCGGCGACTTAGCGGCAGCGGGCAATCATGCGCTGGAGCAGATGGGACTGCCGACGCATGAAGAAGAACGGTACAAGCTCTTTGTCGGAAACGGCATACCAAAGCTGATCGAGCGTATGCTGCCCGAGGGTTCCTCAGAAGAAAATAAGCAGACGGCACACCGTATCTTTTCGGAATATTATGAAGAGCACAAGTCCGACCGCACTGTTCCGTACAGCGGCATAGCGGAGCTGCTGTCGGAGCTTAAGGAGCAAGGGGCAACGGCGCTGTGCTGCACAAACAAGGATCATCGATTCGCAGAGGAGCTGCTGAGATCGTTTTTCGGAAACGATCTTGCGGAGATCGTCGGAGCGGGGGGCGGTTTTCCAAGAAAGCCGGATCCAAGCGCCGTAAAATATCTGGCGGAAAAGTACGCGCGTGACGGACATCAGGCGCTGTATGTCGGTGACAGCGGAGTGGATATGCAGACCGCCGCGAACGCGGGTCTTGACTGCTGCGGCGTGCTCTGGGGATTCCGTGACCGCGCGGAGCTTGAGCGATTTTCACCGTTGTACATAGCCGAAAACGTTTCCGAACTGCGGCGGATAATTTTGTCCGAGTGAATTTAATTTTTGTTGAAAATTCACAAATGAGTATGATCAAATTTGTTAAGGTTTATCAAAAACAACGCTTGCATTTTAAGTGTGCGTATTGTATAATTAAAAGTAACATCTTCTGTTTTGTATCAAGCATAATATCAAGCTCCATCTGAAAGGAATAATAAACCATGAAGAAAAAGATCCTTGCACTTGCGGCGGCGGTCGTTGTAGCATTTAGTGCCACAGGCTGCAGCGAATTGAATAATATATTCGGCAATACGAGCGGCGATTCAAGCAGCACTTCAACCGACAGCTCCTCAGGCACAGATCAAAGCGCGTCAAAAAACAGTTCCTCGGATCCCGACGAAATAACGACAAAGCCCCAGACAGTCCGTTGCGGCGATATCATCGAGGAAAACGGTGTTAAGGTGTTTGATACCGAGATCATCTGCGGAAACGCGTTTGCTGTCGGATATCACTATATCAGAAGCGAGAATGGACGCATTGAGAACGCGGTTTTGTCTATCAAGCCGATGAAGACCGAGGATCTCAAGACGATCCTCAATGATCCGATCGTGGGCGGAAGCGAACTGTCCATATCGGATTTTGAACTGATAAACGGCGTTTACCGAATGAATGAAGAAAAAGCGAAAACGATGTTGGGATCACTGGCAACCACTTACAGCTTTGATCAATACTGGAAAAACCAGAAAATGGCTGATCTTGTATCGAACGAGGGAATATCTGCCGAGGAAGCCCGTCCCAAGGTAGATGAATTGTTTGAGAACATGGGAAAAACCCAGATATAATTAAAAACCGCGGTTCGCGCAAAAGCAAACCGCGGTTCTTTTATGACTCGTTGATCTTGGATCCGCTCTTGAAGATAAGCGCCGCAAGCAGTCCGAAGAATATCGCCGCCGCGATACCGGCTGCCGCGTTGGTAAATCCGCCCATGAACGCGCCGACTATACCGTTCTCGTCGACCGCTTCACGAACGCCCTTGGCAAGCAGACTGCCGAAGCCCGTCAGCGGAACGGTAGCGCCGCCGCCCGCCAGATCGATCAGCGGCTGATACAGTCCCAGCGCTCCGAGCACCACGCCCGCAACGACATAAGACGTTAATATTCTCGCAGGCGTGAGCTTAGTAAGATCGATCAGCACCTGACCGATAGCGCAAAGCAGTCCTCCGATGAGAAATGCCCATACATATTCCATAATCTACTCCTTATTTTAAAAGAATTTCAAAATTCTCACTTGACCGCATTATGCACGCATTATGCGCTGCGCGCAAAACGCTGCAAAACGCTCACGCTCCACTTCGCTTAGCAGCCAATTGAGAACCGATCGAAATTAAAATTTCGACCTCAGCTTGTAGATAAACCTCTAAAACGTTGATCTTGGCTGGTTTTATAATGTTGACGAGGGGCTGTTGATTTAAAAGAAATTTCAAAACCGGCAGGCAAAGCCCGCCTAGCCGGTCCCCCATGGCTACGCTACGCGCCAGCGTTTTGCGAAGCATAATGCGTGCGCTCCGCTCCGCCGCATGGAACCGCTTTTTGAAATTTCTCCTGCGCATTTAAACTGTTGTTCTTAGCGTTAGAGCCTTTGCCGCGTATTTATTGTGTTGATCTTGGCTTGAACGCCTTGCAGCGTTATGCGCGCAGCGCATTGTGAAATTATAACATTGATCTCGTCTTACTTAAAAGCGATCTCAACCGCGTGCGCGATACCGGGGATCGTGCCGCCCTGCTGAACCATTGTCGGCGACATGAGCGCGCCTGTTGCCGTATAAAGTATACGCTTAAGCTCGCCGCTTTGAACACGCTTCAAGAAATGCGCACACATCATAGAAGCCGAACAGCCGCAGCCCGAGCCGCCCGCGTGAACGTCCTGCTTTTCGCGGTCGTAGATCATCAGACCGCAGTCCTTGTGATACTTCTCGATATCCACGCCATCGCGTTTAAACAGCTCGTACATAAGCTCGCTTCCCACCTGACCGAGGTCTCCCGTGATTATTACATCATAATTTTCAGGGTGAGTCCCCATATGCTTGAAATGCCGCGATAGCGTATCGTATGCCGCACCCGCCATAGCCGCGCCCATATTGTTAAGGTCGGAGACCTCCATATCCTGTATCTTTCCCGCGGTCGCGGCGCGGATAAACGGCGGCTTCTGCGAGGAATCCACAATAGCCGCTCCGGACGCGGTCGCTGTCCACTGAGCCGTCGGCGTTCTCACTCCGCCGTAGTTCAGCGGAAAACGGAACTGCCGTTCCGCGGACGAGAAGTGCGAGCTGGTCACAGCCGCGCAGTTGTCCACATACCCAGCGTTCACCACGGACGCGGCAAGCAGCAGCGATTCCGCAAACGTAGAGCACGCTCCGTACACTCCCAGAAAAGGTATATAAAACTCCTTCAAGCCGTAAGACGAGCCCGTGCACTGATTAAGCAGATCTCCCGCGAAGATCAGATCCATCTTCTCGGGACACAGCCCCGCCTTGTCCATTGCGTGCTTCAAAGCCTTTTGCTGCAGCTGAGCCTCCGCCTGTTCCCATGTGTCGGCGTTTCCCTTGTTATCGTCGAGAACCTCGTCGAACTCATCGCCGTATGGTCCCTCGCTCTCCACCTTTCCGGCAACGGAGGCAAACGACGCTATGGAAGCGTTGCTGAACTTAAAAGTTTTTCCTTCGCAGACTGCCATATCATCAACCTCCCTGAAATACTGTTATGATATAATATATAATGCCGTAGATTATCGATGCCGATATTCCGTAAACTATTACGGGACCCGCTATGACAAACATTTTCGCGCCCAAGCCCAGCACAAAGCCCTCGCTCTTGAAGTCCAGCGCGGGAGATACCACCGAGTTCGCAAAGCCCGTGATCGGGACAAGCGTACCCGCTCCCGCGTGCTGAGCGATCCTGTCGTACAGCTTAAGACCCGTAAACAACGCGGACAAAAATATCAGCGATATAGAGGTCCACATCGCGGCGTGCTCCTGATCCAGACCCAGATACGCGAACAGATTCAGCAGACACTCTCCGATCACGCAGATACCTCCGCCGATAACAAACGCCATCGGAACGGTTTTATACAAAGCAGACGGCGGAGAATGTCTTTTGACAAGCTCGCCGTATTCCTGATTGGATATATTCATAATTTTACAACTCCTTTCGGTAATAATATTTTGTCGGAAAATCACGAAATAATCATTGGAAATTAATTCATCAGCAACAAAAAATCCCCAAAGCCAAAGCCTTGGGGATCTGTTATCATCGGTATTGCTGAATACGATCGATTTGTGCCTGATTACACATAAACTCCGCAAGCAGCATTACATCATCAACAGCTGCCATTTATCTCTTTATACTTGTTATAGGTTTGCTCATCGATCTCCGCTATAAGTAAAGCATCCTCCAAACTGTTTCCACGCGCTAAAAGATTGTTTATCATAAGGATCATGCCCTCAGCTTTGCCTTCGGCTTTACCCTCGGCTTTGCCCTCGGCTCTGCCTCTGGTCTCCGCTTGGATCATACCTTCCTCGAACATAACTCTGATAGGTTCACACATAGAATCCACTCCTTTCTCGGAAACTTTATGATAACGAACCGCGTTCGACAAACCACCGAATCTGTTATCATTCGGATCGCTCTTTACAAGGTATTGCATAAGCTCCGAAAGCGGCGTTTCATCGTTCACCGCAGTGTTGAAGTAATGCCTGTGAACGCCGTCGCTAAACTGTTCGTTCGTACCGTCAATGATCTGTTTTATCTCATAATGAATTTTATTGAGTTTGAACGGATCAAACTTTGAGATAAAGATCATATATGTTTCAGGCAAATCCTTGTATTGTCCGCCCTTTTTCAGGAACGAATGATCCATCAGTGATATGTAATATCTCATCCTGTACTCATGGTCATGTTCATCAATGCCCTGAACTTCGACATTATAGATTTTCCCCGAGTCATCCTTGACCAGAAGATCGAGAACTGCCGAATGTCCTTCCAGATTACGCAAGGAATATTGAGTTTTATTTTCAATGACATTAACATTCATTCCCATCAAACGCCCAAGTAAATATTCACAGGCGGCTTTGTCCTCCATAACGACCGAGAAAAACAGATCGTCCATAAGATTAAATTTAGCTACCGCCGCTTTCTTTTGCTCAAACGTTCCGCTGAAATCCTCGATTTTTAGATCATATTCGGAAGTCTCTCCAAGAGTGCCGCTGTTATCTTCTGTCAATACCGGCATATCCGCACCTCTTTAGTTCATTATAACACCTGTAGGAGAATTTGTCAAGACAGCCTGCTCAGACTTATCCCGTTTTCTCCGAGAGGTATTTGATGATCGAGCCCCACGAACTTTCCGTTCTCCTGCCAGAGCACTTCCTTGACGAAGTTATACTTTTCCGTATCCCAGGTCACAAAATCGTCAAGCACCAGTCCTCCTGTGTCGCCGGAGTTCGCGTTGAAGCACCAGAACGTGTGGTTCAGCCGGTTCTCCTTGATAAGCCGGCGCATACAGGTCATCCAAGTGAGATTCGGTTCGCGCATATATCCGCCCCACTCGCCGATAAGCAGCGGCGCGGTGTTCGTCTGATGTATGTACAGCCAGTTATCCTGCCAGCAATCTTTAATAAGGCTCTCGTAATTGTAGCCGTTCTTGAACCACGGCTGTTCAAAGACAGTGGGCCCGTAATCGTGCGGGGAATACACCAGCTTATTC
>JAIEDJ010000197.1 GCA_029068025.1 Oscillospiraceae bacterium
GATTATTTTCAAATAATATAAACAAAATTATGTTATAGTAGAGATCACTATGGCGATAGTTCTTATACGCGCTGTTATTTTGTATATTCTTATTACATTTTCGCTTCGGCTGATGGGAAAGCGGCAGCTTGGCGAGCTGCAGCCATCCGAGCTTGTTGTGACGATACTCATCTCCAACATAGCCGCTATTCCGGTAGAGGACAGCTCAGTGCCGATGATCATGGGTATTGTTCCGATCCTTACTCTGGTGTGTCTGGACGTAATTATGTCGGGAATAATGCTGAAATCCGCGCGCATACGCAAGCTGATGATCGGCAGTCCGAGGATCATAATCAGCGGCGGCGAGATTTTTCAGAATGAGATGAAGCAGCTTCGCTACACTGTAGACGATCTGATCGAAGCTATGCGGGATCAGCAGATATTTGACATCACCCAGATACAATACGCCATTGTGGAAACCACGGGAAAAATAAACTTTCTGTTGAAAAAGGATTATCAGCCCGCCGAAAAGCAGGATATAAACGCAGGCGGCTCCACGAAGAATCCCCCGTCGGTGATAATCCGCGACGGAACAGTTGACAAGCAGCAGCTCAGGCTGCTTGATCTCGGCGAGCAGTGGCTCACTAAGATCCTACGCGAAAACAATGTCACTGACAAGGGCGTGTTCCTTATGACCTCAGACAGCGGCGGGAATTACACCATCGTCAAGAAGGAGGGGAAAAAGTGAACAGGATAATCATCAGTATAGTAATACTTGCGGTAATGTCTGTAGGGTGCTTTGCCGGGGTAGGTTATGTGAACAGCTTTTCCGATAAGATGATAAGCAAGATCGACGAGGTAGAGGAAGCGTTTGACAAAGGTGATATGGAACACACGGTCAAAGCGGCAAAGGAGCTTCGCGACGACTGGCACCGCTTTCTTGATTACTCAATACTTGTCAACGACCTCGGTCACGCGCTTGAAATAACCTCCGCCATAGCGCAGGTGTACTCCTTCGCGCAGGAGGGCAACGAGGAGCTGTACGCGTCATGCGACTGCGCACAAGCCTTGATAGAGGTCTTCCGCGACACGCAGTCTCCGACACTGTGGAAGATATTATAAAAGGCAGGCGAGCCGTATTGAATGCGGCTCGCCTCAAACTGTAGAAAAAGTTATTTTAGCCAAGAGCGGCGTGCCAAACCCGAGCACAAGCTCCCAAGCCAAGATCAACAATTTAAACGCGCAGGAGAAATTTCAAAAAGCAGCCCTGCTCGGCGTAACGGAGCGTCAGCGGAGTGGAGCCGAGCGGGGCTGGCTAGGGCAGTGCGCAGCACTGCCCGCTTTTGAAATTTCTTTTAAATCAACAGCCCCTCGTCAACGTGACAAAAAAGCCAAGGTCAACGTTATAAAATCTTACAGCTTTACGACCTCAAATTGGCTTTGCAGCACCAGCCAGTTCGGAATATAGCAGCGGTTTATCGTCCAGTAGGAAACACCCGCGAGATCGAATTCCTCCACGAGCTTCAGCTTTTCATTGACGCTGCGCGGATCGTCGAACCAAACCACATGACGCGTGCCGTTCTCGGTGTAGTAGAAATACGGGGTCTGCGACTTTTCATCATACAGGATCTCCGAATTATACTGTGCGGCAAGCTCGGTCGCCGCGATAAAACCTATGCTTTGAGCCGCTGTTCCGCGTGTGTAGGGCAGCGTCCAGTCATATCCGTAATTCGGCATACCCATAAGTATCTTCTCGGACGGGATCTCGCTCACCGCATAACTGAGAACCTTGCGCACCTCTTCAATAGGCTGCACGGACATAGGCGCACTGTAGGTATACCCCCATTCATAGGTCATGATGACAACATAGTCCGCGTATCTGCCCTGGACAGGGTAGTCGTGAGATTCGTAGAGTATACCCTGCTGATCAGCGCGGTACTTGGGCGCGACGGCGGTCACAAGGATATATCCGTTCCGGTGTACACGCTCGGAGATCTCTCTGAGGAAATCGTTGTAGCTCTCGCGGTCATCGGGCGCGATGTATTCCATGTCGAGATTAAGTCCATAGTAGTTCTTGTCGTCCAGCTCATACATGATCGAGCCTATCAGCCGTTCACGCGCGTTGGGATCGGCAAGGATCTGCGACAGCACCTCTGTGGAGAACGAGCCGTCAAATATGTTGGTAACGACCATCAGCGGCATCACCGCGTTTCTGGCGGCACGGTAGATCAGATCGTCCGCGTCGGGAGCGATAAGCTCTCCCGCGGGAGTTATCGAATAAGAGAACGGCGACAGGAACGTCAGAAAAGGCAGAGAACAGTTCAGCGCGGACTCGCGGATATTCGGGTAGGCGTAACCGTTCACAATAATTGGACGGCGCGGAGCGCGGTTTTCCTGCGGAATTATGATCACTTCTCCCGGCTGAAGTGAGATAGGATTCACATTGGGATTTGCGTCGATCAGAGTTTCCAGCGGAACCTCAAATTCCTGAGCGATCGAAAACAGCGTCTGTCCCTCGCGCAGCACATACCTTATCGAATTTGACATAATAACAAGATTTTGTCCGACAGAAAGCGCGTTGGGATCGCGCAGAGCGTTGTCGGCAGCTATCCTGTTTGCGGGGATCCCGAACATTCTTGCCAGAGTGGTCAGATTATCCCCCGGTTTAACGGTGTAAATAAACATAGCTCCCCCTTAAAATCGCATAATATCTCACAAGGCTTCATCCGGCTCCATATCCGGCTCTATTTCCAGCTCTTTACGAGCGCCGATAATGTGAATTCCCATCGCGTCGGCGTAATTATAGGCGGACAGCCGCTTGTTGCGCGCGTCTATGGAGTGAGCGCAGACGAAAATATTTTCGGGAACAGCGGGTCTCAGAATAGCCGAAATAAACACCGTATGATAAAACCTGCCGCTGCTGTTTATCAGCTGAATAATATCTCCGCGCCTCAGTTCCGAAAACGGGGCTTCCTCGCCATACACGCCCGGACCACGGTTGGTAAACAGAAACTCGCGGAGGAAATTCACTCCCGTCCACGCGGGAGCGCGGTCATCCGAGTTGATGTAGTACCAGCCGTTTTCCTGCGAATAGTTCATCACTCCGCAGCCCGCGTACATACACTGTGAAACATAGTTCGTGCAGTCCCCGCCTATATCCTCAAAATCGTAAAAGCGCGGATTTCTCGCAAACGCCCAGTCCAGCGCGTACCGAACAGCGGCACGGCGGTCATAGTCCGTTTCTATCAGCATAAAATCACCCCTTGGCGTATTTTATGCAGCCGGAGCTATTGTGTGAATAGACTTTCATACGCTCCGATACAACTTGATCAATTGGTTTGTAAAATCTAAAAAAATTTGAAAAAAGTGCTTGACATTTTTCAGATACTGTGATATAATAATATAGTCTTGATAATGCGGGTGTAGTTCAATGGTAGAATCCCAGCCTTCCAAGCTGGTCGCGTGGGTTCGATTCCCATCACCCGCTCCACCGTTCAGGCAAAACAGCGCGTGCGCTGTTTTGCCTGACGCTAAAGGCTTTGGTCTGCGCCCTGCGGGCTTGACCTCAGAGCTTTAGCAGGCGCGTTTTTGCTCGAATTGCCCTAATGGCAATTCGATTTTGTGCTCCGCACGAAATAACGCCAAAACGCTCGAAGTATTTTTTATAAGATCTCATATCGCTAAAACATACAAATCGCCCTCGCCCCGCGGGAGCTTTTTATATGTCATATGAAGATTTATCCGCGCCACTAGCTCAGCTGGATAGAGCAACCGCCTTCTAAGCGGTAGGTCAAAGGTTCGAATCCTTTGTGGCGTGCCAATCGAATTTATGGGACGCGTTTCCCTTAAAATATATAATATGGTGGGTATGGCTTAGTAGGTTAAAGCGTCGGATTGTGGTCCCGAAGATCGTGGGTTCGATTCCCACTACCCACCCCACATTGCTTAAGGCATCGGGCTTTTGCCGGTGCCTTTTACATTATGAGGTATAGCCAAGTGGTAAGGCAACGGACTTTGACTCCGTCATCCCGCTGGTTCGAATCCAGCTACCTCAGCCAGTTGAACAAAACAGCCCTACGCAAAGCGTAGGGCTGTTTTGTTCAACGCAAAGGCTTTCGCGCACGCCGCTTCGCGGCGCACACGAAAGCTCTTTGCTAGGCGCGTTTTTCACTTCGCGGACGGTCGTCCGCGATTTCGCTTCGCGAAACCGTGAAAAACGCTCGAGGTTGATCTCCTGTGTAATGTTGATCTTGCCGAAAATCTTTTTGGTCACGATATCACAAACAGAGTCCCCTCGGCTTTGCCGAGGGGACTCTGTTTGCCGCAAAGATTTCATTAAAATCAGCGTTGACAAATCTTGCGGTTTTTGTTATAATATAATAAAGTAACAGCTGTTTTGATTCCGCAATGAAAATTTTGTTTAAGCAGACCGATCAAAACGGACTGCCGCAAATCATTTTTAAGGAGAACGCCATAATGAAAGAAATTCAGATCATTGACTTCCACACTCACCCTTATTTGTCGCAGGAGGAATTTTACTGCTTCTATCCCGATTCATTTACGCCGTCCGTAACGCAGTGCATGGAAGACATCAGGAAAGCCGGAATATCTCACATCTGCGGCTCGGTGATTTTAAAGAAAAAATACGAGAGCGGCTTTGATTACATAAAAGACTGCAACGACCGCGCCTTTGAAATAAAGAAAGCTCTGGGCGATTTTTACACTCCCGGTCTGCACGTTCATCCCGAATTTGTTAAGGAATCCATTGCGGAAATAGAGCTGCGGCATAAGCAGGGCTTTGTACTGGTAGGCGAGCTTGTTCCGTATATGCACGGCTGGAAAGATTACTCGCGCAAAGACCTGGGCGAAATTCTCGAAGCCGCCGAACACTATAATATGCCGGTAAGCTTTCACACCGTAGGCAGTGAGCAAAAGGAAATGGACAAGATGGTGGAAGATCACCCCGGAGTGACCTTTATAGCCGCTCACCCGGGGGATAAGGAACAGTTTCTTCTGCATCTGGAGAGGATAAAGAAACACGACAATTACTGGCTCGACCTCTCCGGAACAGGGATATTCCGCTACGGTCTCATCGCTCACGGCGTAAAAGAAGTAGGCAGCGAACGGCTGATCTTCGGCACCGATTATCCCATCTGCAATCCGAGAATGTATGTTCAGGCAGTGTATCAGGAGCCGATCTCCGAAGAAGACATCGAAAATATTCTCTATAAAAACGCTCAAAAAATTCTTGAAGGCTGCAATAAATAAATTATTTTAAAATATCCCTTTTCATAGGGTCAAACAAAAACTCCCTCGGTACATGACGAGGGAGTTTTTTTGCGTTTTTACTTCATAATAACCTTTGTGTCGGTTTACTAAAGCCCCTGTTCCAGCGCGTCAAATTCATCCGTGCTGAAAAACTCACCGATAGTAAAATCAAAGCCGTCGATCAATCGTCCACAAACTCGATATCATCAAATATCTCGGAATTAAAAAATTCCCGCAATGTTATATTAAAACCATAGCAGATCTTGTGTAGCGAAACAACACCCGGATTCTGACTTTTATAATTGAGCATACTGTAAATAGTGGACGGAGAAATGCCGGCGTTATTTGCAATCGCGTTTACAGTCATCTCGCGTTTCTTACACAGCTCAATGATCCTTTTGGCTACGGCTTCTTTTGCGTTCATATATACTTTACCTCGTTTGCGATATATCCTCAATTAAATATTAACAAATTCAGAAAAATAATGTGTGGGATATATCCCAAAAACAAAGAAAATATGATATAATATATGGGATATATCGCACACAGAGGTAAAAATATGATTGACAAATTAAAGGTAGCTTGTTTTTCCGGACACCGCAAGCTGCCGCGGGACTGCACAAAGCTGCAGGCAAGCCTTAAAAACACAATAGTCGATCTGATCAATCGCGGTGTCGTGTTCTTCGGAAACGGCGGCGCACTCGGCTTTGATCAGCTTGCAGCGGAAACAGTCCTGCGGCTTAAAGAAGATTATCCGCACATCAGATTGGTAATGGTTCTGCCATGCCCGCCCGAGCAGCAGTCTCTTAAATGGAGCGCGGCGCAGAAACAGAGGTATTTCAGGATCCTTGAACAAGCCGACAAGGTGCGCATACTGTCGCCGCGGTACACAAACACTTGTATGCTTGACCGCAACAGACATATGGTGAATAACATGGGTCTTTTACACATCTGCCGCTGCCGCCGCGTCGTTCCGTGTACAGGTCGGGGGGCGC
>JAIEDJ010000198.1 GCA_029068025.1 Oscillospiraceae bacterium
ATGTACCTCCGATCTCAATGTGTCCGGATATTTTACTGAATGCCGACTGAAAGTAGACATTCTTTGCGGTCTATTTTGCGCCCTGCTTTGTCATCGTACTCGCAAATAATTTGTCTACTTTCGATCGTCATTTAGTATTAACCGAAGAATGTGTATACCGTAACGCCGCAGACCAGCCACGCGGTCAGATCCGCCGATAACGCGGCGGGGACGGCGTACCGCGTCTTTTTTACCTTAACGGACGAAAAATATACCGCGATGGTGTAAAATGTGGTCTCGGAGGATCCTATAAGGGTTGCAGCAACGCGTTCGGCAAAGCTGTTCGCGCCCGTTGACAGTGCTATGTCGTTGTATACCGCCATCGCGCCGCTTCCCGAAAAAGGACGGAGTATGACCAGCGGCATTGCCTCCGATGGAAATCCGACCGCGCTGCACAGCGGCTCCAACAGACGGGTGAGCGCTTCCACCGCTCCGCTTGCGCGGAACATTCCGATACATACCAACAGCAGCACCAAGGCGGGAAGGATATCCGCGCAGGTCTTAAGCCCTTCGGCGGCTCCCTCGCAGAACGCCCCGAATACGTCGACCTTTTTGAACGCGGCATATACAAACAGAGCCGTCACCATAAGCGGCACTATGCAGCTTGTGAACTGTGTCATCTTGTTTTTCCTCGTTTTCGTGAGACCGCTCCCATTATCTTGGCGGAGATCACCGCTATTGTCACCGAGTAGACCGACACGATCCACACGCAGGGGAGAATATCCAGCGGCGCGGCGCAGCCGTTCGCGGAGCGCAGCGCCGCCGCGGTCGTAGGGATTATCTGTAGACTGGCGGTGTTCAGAACAGCAAGCATTATCATATCCTCTGTTGCCGTGCCGCTTTCCTCGGAACCGTTCTCCTCAGAAACGGCGCGCATTGCCGCTATCCCTAGCGGAGTGGAGGCGTTGCCGAGACCCAGGATATTCGCGGCGAGATTCATTGTTATAAGTCCCGCTGCCTTGCCGCCCTTTTTGATGTTTCGGAACAGCAGTCCGACTATGGGCGAGAGCAGCGCGGAGATCTTTTCCACCAGCCCGGCGCGTTCGGCGACCTTCATCATTCCGCACCAGAAGCACATGATCCCGCATATGGATATGGCAAGCTGCACCGCTTCTCCCGATTTGTCCAGTATCGCTTGGGAGACCTGCGGCATATTGCCGTTGAAGAACGCGAATATTACGGAGACCGTTGGTATGATCAGCAGCAGGAATTTCACTTTTTCAACAACTCCTTTGGTTGCAAAAAATGTAATTTTTTGTATTTTTTTTTGTTATTTTATGGATAACTCTCATAATTGCTGTAATTTGTGTAGAAAATAATTTGACAAATATTCGGGAAATATGTTATAATTAATATGAAGACAAGAAGCATTGTTTTTCGACTTTGCATTATAAAGGGAGGTTGGGGTGCAATGGTTAAATCAACGGGTATAGTTCGCCCGGTTGATGGGTTAGGCAGGATCGTTATTCCCATTGAGCTTCGGCGCAATCTCGGGATCGACGAAAAGGACAGCTTGGAGATCTATGTTGAGGACGATCACATCATGCTGAAGAAGTACTCGCCCGCGTGTGCGTTTTGCTCCAATGCAAGCGGTATCACGGTATTCAAGAACAAGAATATCTGTCAGAACTGTCTTAACGAGCTGAGTAATCTTCAAAAGTCGCAGCAGCAGTCCTGATACTTATCACACTTAGAGTTTCCCGTGAAAGTGATAGATCATTGTATGGAAGTAACTGAATTTTTCCGCTTTCTAAAGTGGGATAAGTATGAGACAGGCATTCCTATTAAATAATATGCCGGAGAAGTTGATTTCAGAACTTCTCCGGCTTTTTCTTTTTCCTCTTGATTTTGGAGAGATAATGTTGTATAATAAAGAGAGTACCGATCTGATGGCGGTTTTACACGCCGGCAGTAAAAACAATACGATTTGATCGGCGTTAAAAAGCATGGAAAGGATAAAAGACATATTATGAACATCTGGCATGACGTAAATCCCGCGCGTATTGCTCCCGACGATTTTATCGCTATCATCGAGATAGAAAAGGGCAGCAAGAAAAAATATGAGCTGGACAAGCAGACGGGACTTATCATTCTCGACCGTATTTTGTATACGTCGACGCACTATCCCTCGAATTACGGATTTATCCCGCGCACTCTGGCGGACGACGGAGATCCGCTCGACGTGCTGATCCTATGCAACGAGCCTATCGATCCGCTTGTTGAGGTGCACTGTTATCCCATCGGCGTTATCACCATGATCGACAACGGTAGAAACGATGAGAAGATCATTGCTATACCGTTTGAGGATCCGACTTATAACGCTTATCGCGGCATCGAGGCTCTGCCG
Organism: Oscillospiraceae bacterium; assembly: GCA_029068025.1. Classification (GTDB taxonomy): domain Bacteria; phylum Bacillota; class Clostridia; order Oscillospirales; family Ruminococcaceae; genus CAG-115. The sequence goes on from JAIEDJ010000198.1 coordinate 2,387, forward strand.
TCGCATATCTTCCAGGAAATGCGGCATTTTTTCTCTGTATATAAGCAGCTTGAGGGCAAGGATACTGCCGTCAATGAGGTGCAGGGCAGAGATCAGGCGATAAAGGTCATAAGGCAGTGCATAGACAATTACAATGATATATACGCTCCCGATCATCCGTTTTTCCCGGAGCATACGACAAGCGGGGCTAAGTCATCATGATACTGGCAAGCAAATCGCCGCGCAGAAAGGAACTGCTCGGCATTATCTCGGAGGATTTTAAGATCATTCCCGCAGCCGGCGAGGAGCTGATCCCGGACGGCACCGGACCTAAGGACGCGGTTTTGCTGCTCTCACGGCAAAAGGCGGAGGAAATATACGCGCAGTATAAGGGAGAGATCATAATCTCCGCCGATACTATCGTTGTTATCGATAATAAAATTCTCGGAAAGCCGTGCGATGAGGAACAGGCGTTTGAGATGCTGAAAACGCTTTCGGGGAGGTCCCACACCGTGTTTACGGGCGTGTGCGTCATCTTTGCGGACGGTACCTCAAAGAACTTCGCGGAGCGCACGGACGTGGAATTCTATCCGCTGTCCGACAGCGAGATCCGCGGATATATCGCCACGGGCGAGCCTATGGACAAGGCGGGCGCTTACGGTATTCAGGAAAAAGGCGCGCTGCTGGTAAAGAGCATATCCGGCGATTTTTATAATGTAATGGGACTGCCGATCTCGCGGCTGGCGCGGGTGCTGCATGAGCATATTTGATTTTTCTTAGAAGGGAACTATTATGAGCAACAAAAAATTTAAACTTACCTATAACTCTCCTGTGATACTTACTTTTGCGGCGATATGTATCGTTGTGCTTATTCTCGATATGATCACGCGCGGATTTACCAACAGGCTTTTGTTTATCTGCTACGGACATGGAAGCCTGCTGGATCCGCTGACATATCTGAGATTATTCAGCTATGCGTTCGGGCACGCTAATTTTACCCACCTCGCGGGGAATATGACAATGCTGCTGCTTGTCGGTCCTATAGTGGAGGAGCGCTACGGCAGCTGGAATCTCTGCATTATGATGGCAGTTACGGCGCTCGCGGGCGGTATTCTCAATACGCTGTTTTTCAGCACGGGGATACTCGGCGCGTCGGGTATCGTGTTTTTGATGATAATCCTCAGCGCGTTCACAGGCGTGAAGAAGGGCGAGATACCGCTTACTTTGATACTTATCGCGGCAATATATCTCGGACAGGAGATCTACAGCGGACTTTTCGTAAACGACAACGTTTCGCATTTCGGTCATCTCTGCGGCGGAGTCTCGGGACTGGGATTTGGCGCGTACTTCTATAAGAAGAAGTTTGAATTGAGAGGATAACATTGTACAAAAAGCCTCCGCGCTGTTTAACAAGCGCGGAGGCTTTATTTTTTAAGAAACTATATTGCTGATCCACACGCCTTTTCTTATCAGAATATATCCGATAGTTACCTTAAGAAAATCCAATGCCTGCACTATCGCGTATATCGTGAGTATCGGCAATGTTGTAAAACTGCACAGCACAAACGCCACAGGCACGCAGCATACCCAGGTGAACACGCTGTCGAACAGGAACGTTACCAACGTCTTGCCGCCGCTTCGCAGCGTGAAGTACAGCGAGTTTAAAAAGCCCTGTACGGGGAAGAACAGTGCGGTTATGATTATAAAGTATTTCGCGTAGTCCTTGACGGCTTCGGTCGTGTCATACGCGTTCGGGAACACTCCCGAGATCGCGATAAGGATCACCGTGAGTATCGCCGACACGCCGCCCGTGAACCACATCAGGCTGAACGCTTCTTTTTTGGCGTCGTCATAGCGGGACGCGCCGAGCGTCTGTCCGACGAGTATACCGACCGCGTTGCCGAGCGCTATAAAAACGACGTTCAGCAGATTGCACAGGGCGTTTGAGATATTAAGTCCCGCGACTATGTCCAGACCGCGCCGAGAGTAGCATTGTGTGAGTATCGCGATACCGCCCGCCCACAGGAACTCGTTAAAGAATATCGGCAGTCCCTTTTTCAAAAATCTTGCGGTTGAGTCCTTTGGTATCAGCATGGTTCGGTACAATCCGATAAGGAACTCGTGCTTTTGACGGCGCTTGGTGAACGCCCACAAAACCACTATCAGCGCTTCGACAACTCGCGCGAGGACGGTTGCCAATGCCGCGCCGCGAACCCCGAGCTTTGGGAATCCGAAGCTGCCGTAGATCAGCAGATAGTTTCCGACCACGTCCACAAGCACCGAGATAACGCCCGCGACCATCGGCTTTACGGACGCGCCCGTCTCGCGCAGGCTGCCCGCGTAGATCTGCGTAATCACAAACGGCGGAAGTCCCCACAGCATTATCGAAAGGTATTCCTTGGCAAGACGCATGGTCTCAACGGGATCTATATCCGCGCTCTCGCCCTTGAGATACAGGTTGATCAGAAATTCGTTTCCGAAAATAAAGACCGGGATCCCGACAAGCAGTACCGCAAGGCTTATCCAATGCTTTATGCGCACGGTCGCGCGGAAGCCCTCAAGGTTCTTTTGCCCGTAATACTGCGCGCCGTAAATTCCCGGCCCCGACAATCCGCCGAATATCGCGAGATTGAACACGAATATCAGCTGTCCGACTATCGACACGGCAGTGAACGCTTCCGTGCCGAGCTTTCCGACCATCACGTTGTCCACGAGACTGACGGCGTTGGTTATGCCGTTTTGTATCATCATCGGGACGGCTAGCATAAGCGCCCGACGGAATATTTCTCTTTTTCGCATATATCACTGTGCTCCTTATTTAAGGCAACACCGCACAAAGACCGCCTAACGGCTTTGCCGCACATACGCTTGAATATTTTCCGTCATTTTTGCCCAAAACTCCTTGAAATACGTCAGTATTACTGCGTCGTTTTGGGCAATCTGACGAAAAATCTTACTGCGCGTCTGCACGACAATCTTTGTGCGGTGTTGCCTTAAAAAGCAATTTGCGAACCGGCGGGCAAAGCCCGCCTAGCCAAGCGTCGAATGCTCACTCCGCGCCTTTGGCGCTCCGTTCCGCTTCGGCGCTTGCTTTCGCAAATTGCCTGCGTAATTATAATGTTGTTCTTATCATAAGAGCCTTGCTTGCACGTTAAAAATGTTGATCTTTTTCAGAAAATTAAAGCTCCCGCGTGTAATAGTCAGCGGGAGCCGATAGCTGTTTGCGAAACGTTATTTCAATAACGTTTTTAATCTCTCCATAGCTTCCTTGGTCGCCTCGTGGGTGCCAAAGGAGGTGAGTCTGAACCAGCCGTCGCCGTTCTTTCCGAAGCCCGCGCCGGGTGTTCCGACTATCTGTATTCTGGTGAGAAGCATATCAAAGAAATCCCAACTGTTCATATTATTCGGGCACTTGAGCCAGATATACGGAGAGTTTACGCCGCCCGTGAACTTGATGCCAAGCTCGGTGCAGGTGTCCGCGATAATGCGGGCGTTCTCCTGATAATACGCGATGTTTTCCTTGCACTGGCGCTGTCCCTCGGGGGTGAACACAGCCTCCGCACCGCGCTGTACGGGATAGGAAACACCGTTGAACTTGCTGCCCTGACGGCGCGCCCAGATCTCCGCGAGCTTTATGTCGTTGCCCGCGCTGTCCTTCTGGATGAGATCGTTCGGAACTACGGTGTAGCCGCAGCGTGTTCCGGTAAAGCCCGCGGTCTTGGAGAGCGAGCAGATCTCGATAGCGCACTTCTTAGCGCCCTCGATGCAGTAGATGGAGCGCGGAACGTTATCCTCGGTGATGAACGCTTCGTATGCGGCATCGTAGATGATAACAGCGTTGTTGTCGAGCGCGTACTTCACCCATTCCTCAAGCTGCTGCTTGTTGTAAACGGAGCCTGTGGGATTATTCGGTGAGCAGAGATAGATAAGATCCGCCTTGACGTTCTTGTCGGGCATAGCGGCAAAGCCGTTTTCCTCAGTGGAATCGGCGTAGACTACATCGTTGCCGTTCATGATGTTGGAATCGACGTATACGGGATACGCAGGGTCGGTAACAAGCACGGTGTTGCCCGCGCCGAAGATGTCGATGATGTTTCCGCAGTCGCTTTTCGCGCCGTCGGAAATGCGGATCTCATCGGCGGAAACATCCGCGCCGAAGCTCTTGTAATACGCGGACACGGCATTACGGAGGAAATCGTAGCCGGCGCCCGAGTCCTCGTAGCCGCGGAAGGTCTCGCGCACGCCCATCTCGTCAGCCGCCTTCTTCATTGCCTCAACAACAACGGGGGCAAGCGGGCGGGTAACGTCGCCGATACCCATGCGGAGAAGGCGCGTTGGCTGCTCGGGGTTGGGGTCGGAATACGG
>JAIEDJ010000199.1 GCA_029068025.1 Oscillospiraceae bacterium
CAACAGCCGGGACTGGAGTGATCCGGGCGCGTATAAGGATATGACGGAAACCGTAACGCTCGCGGGCGGAACGTCGTCGACAGCCAAAAAGCTGGATCTGATGATAATGTGCGACACGACGGGCTCAATGTCTGACGAGCTGGAATATCTCAAGGCGGAGCTGTCCGATATCGTAAAGAAGATCAAGTCCGACAACGCAAATATCCCGACGCGCGTTTCCGTAAACTTCTACCGCGACACGGAGGACGAGTATGAGGTGCGTCAGTTCCCGTTCAGCGAGAATATCGACGAAGTGGTGAAGGCTATCGGCGAGCAGTCCGCCGAAGGCGGCGGCGATTTCCCCGAGGCAGTCCACACCGCGCTTGACAGCGCCGTAAACAAGCACGATTGGAACGAGGATTCCGTTAAGATAATGTTCCTTGTTCTTGACGCGCCCCCTCACTCGGACACGCAGATCGTTGACAGCGTGAACGCTTATGTCGCAAAAGCCGCCGAAATGGGAATAAGGATAATCCCGATAGCGTCCAGCGGCATCGACAAGTCCACCGAATATCTGCTCCGAACTATGGCGTTCACCACGGGCGGCACTTACACCTTCCTGACAAACGACAGCGGTATCGGCGGAGATCATATCGAGCCGACAGTCGGCGCGTTCAACGTCGAGAAGCTGGGTGATATGATGGTGAGGATCGTCAACGGATATCTGGAATAAGAAATTTTGCGCCGCTTTTGTCACGTATATCTTGGCTTGTGACGGTTTTATCACGTTGATCTTGGCTGGTTTTGGAATGTTGATGAGGGGCTGTTTATTAAAAAATTTCAAAAACGCGCAATGCTGCGCACTGCACTAGCCGATTCCGCAAGCGTGTTTCGCTGCGCGAAACCCACTCGCGGAATCGCTTTTTGAAATTTGCAGTCACTCACGCAATGTTGATCTCAGCTTGGGCGCTTTGTGTCGCTTTTGTTATGTTGACCTTGGCTCAGGTGCAGCCGCAAGATTTCGCATTAACACTTTTCCTATAGTTTGAACCGATTTAAACATTGGTTTTTGTTCAAAATGACAACATTCCTTCCCAATTATTTGGGTATTACTCACATACCCCCTGTTTCGTGAATTCATTCGCAAGCAGGGGGATATTTCTCGAAACGAGCATATTTGTGAATCAATTCGCAGCGTGGTTTGCCTTATGTGTATGGAAGGTATCAGTAAACAGTATATCAAAGTCCGATATTGGCAAAGGAGGATATTATTGTTGAAAGCTCTGTTGAAAACTTTTTGTGCAAGTTCAACAATTGTCGGCTGTTGAATTTGACTTTTATAAGTGAAAAAACAGAAAATCTTCCTTTGACGGCAATTTTTTAAATTTTGTTATTGACGGAATCAAAATTTTAGGCTATACTGAAAACAAGAGAAAAGCCCGGACGCCTGCCGTAAGAAAAACAGAAATGCGGCGCATCTCTTAAATGGCATAGATGTATAAATCAGTCGGATCGGTTCAAAAACCAAAAGGGGCGGATCCTGAAAAACAGAAAGAGAACTGCGGAGCGCGGAACGCATTCAGGCGGCGTCGGTCGTTTCCGAAGAAAGGTTACTCGCTGACTAAACACACATTTGTAATGGAGGTTACTGTTATGTGCATGAAAGACGTTGAAGTTAAAAATCAGGTTGGTTTACACGCAAGACCCGCTACATTCTTTATCCAGAAGGCAAATGAATACAAGTCTTCTATCTGGGTCGAGAAGGAGGAGCGCAGAGTAAACGCTAAGTCTCTGCTCGGAATCCTGTCGCTCGGTATCGTAGGCGGCGCTCAGATCCGTATCATCGCGGACGGCTCCGATGAGCAGCTTGCTATTGACGGACTCATTAAGCTGGTTGAGAGCGAATTTGCTGAGTAATTTCAAGGCTGATATTATTTAAAGGGGCAGACTGCGGTCTGCCCCTCGATTTGTATATGATCTTCTCAAATCTCCAAAAAATGAAAAAAGCTGCCATAAATGTGATAAAATCAAGAAATTCAATACACGATACTTGAAAAAAATCGGGAAATATGGTATAATTAATACGGATGTATTCCGATCAAAAGGAATGGACAGTTTAAAGGGAGTTGTCATATGGCATTATCCGATAATAAAAATACATTGACCGCCGATCCTTCGGATCGTTCGGACGAAATAAAGGAGCACACCGCTGATGAGATGAGCACACCGTCAGTCGGTGAAAGGTCAGTTTCCGCGGCGGACAAAAATAGGTTCAACTGGTTCGGAACGACGGCGAAGTGCGGTGAGCTGCTTTTCGACGCGCTCAAAACCTTGGCAAAGTACTTTGCATATGGAATACTGTGGCTTATAGCCGCGTTCCTGCGCGGCTGGGCACGTGTGAGCAAACAGTTCAAAAAGCTGTTTAAGAAGGCGGCAGAGGTTGTTGCAATGCCGTTTAAGCGCTATAAGATGGCGCTTAAGATGGACGGCGCGGAGATCTCAAAGGCAAAGCGCGAAAAAGGAGCGCTTGGCGGAGCGGCGGCCGGCGCGAAGGTCGCGGGACGCGTTATTTTCGGAAAACGCGGGTTGATCGTAAGTATTGCCAACTGGGTGCTGCCTGTTGTTTCCTGCATATTCCTGTTCAATATAATCAGTTATGCGAACAGCCAGACATATGCGCTTAAGCTTACGGTCAACGGAGATTTTATAGGATACATAAACGATGAGACAGTATTCACCTCCGCCGAGAAGATGGTGCAGAAGCGTATCAATTATACGGGCTCGCGCACCGAGATAATAACGTTTGAGCCGAGCTATGAAGTGCAGTCCATCGGCTACGGAGATACGCTCAACGTCTATCAGACCGCCGATAAAATGCTTGAGCTTATGGGCGGCGATATAAAGAAGGGATACGGGCTATATATCGGAGACGCGTATTTCGGAACGCTGGAGGAACACGGCAAGGTCGACAGGGTTCTTGAAAATCTTCTTGATCAATACCGCACCGAAAATCCAAAGGAAAGCGTCGAGTTTGAGAAGGATATAACCTTCATTGACGGCAAATACTTGGCGGACAGCTTTGTTGATGAGGATAATATGATATCCACTCTCACTTCATTCAAGCAAGTGAGTACATATCATACCGTTGAGGCATCCAACGTTCCGGCGGCTGTTGCCGAGGAGATCGGAATGACTGTGGACGCTCTGGACGAGCTTAATCCGGGATTCAGTGAAAAGGAAGCTATCTATGCGGGCGAACGCGTCAGCATTATTCAGGACGTGCCGTTCCTTTCGGTAAAGATAACGCGCGAGGAGCATTACAATGAGCCTGTTGAGTATGATACCGAGTATTTTGATGACAATGACAGATACCAAGGCGATCAGAAGATCAGAACCGAGGGTAAAAATGGCGAGCAAGCGGTAGTTGCAAACGTATCCTATGTAAACGGCATTGAAGTCAGCCGAACCATTCTCTCCACTGTCATAACCACAGAGCCGGTCACGCAGGTAGTTCAGGTCGGCGTAAAGGAACGTCCTGCTGATGCCGGTCCCGAGCGCACCGTACCGGAGGGGCAGTTCTATTGGCCGGTTGGCGGCTACAACGGCGGTCTTATCAGCCAGATGCCCAATATTCACGGCGGATTGTCGTACCATAAGGGACTTGACATTGCCGCCGCATACGGCACGCCCGTATATGCCGGTGATTCGGGGACAGTAATTGCGTTCGGCTTCAGTGTTCCTGCAAAATGGAACTACGGTATGGGCAATTATATAAAGATCCAGCACGACAATGGGCTTGTGACGATATATCAGCATCTGAGTGCCGTTTCCTCCGATATACACGTCGGAAAGCGCGTTACTATGGGCGAACACATAGGCAATGTTGGCTCTACGGGCAACTCTACAGGCAATCACCTTCATTTCGAGGTACAGTACAACGGTGTTGTGCAGGATCCTCTGGCATATCTCCCCGAGCACGCCAGACAGCCCGGCTGCCGATACTATTGATCTTAGTTAATGATCAGAGGTCTTCCCAAATATGGGAAGACCTCTGACTGTATAAAAAGTCCTATTTGGGGGATTCCAAAGGGCGCAGCCCTTTGGCGGGGTGCGGGGCGGAGCCCCGCTATTCTCTCTCCCCCTCTCCCCCGAGAGGGGGTTTATACAAGCTGAGGTCTTCCCAAATATGGGAAGACCTTATTTTGTTTGTTTGCCTTATGTAAATGTTTGGTCTGACAAAACCGGCAATTTGCCGAAAAAATTGATAAACCTCGCCACTAATATGAAAGAATCAACAAAATTAAAGCAAAACACTTGCAAAAAAGCCAAAAAAATGATATAATGACATTATATTATTTTAGACTGTTGAAAAATATCAACATTTTAAAGGTGCAGGAGAAGTTTCAAAAAGCAAGTGCACGCATTATGCGCTTCGCGCAAAACGCTAGCGGAACGGAGCGCCAAAGGCGCGTTGAGGCAAGAGCGGCGTTATACACACGCAGCAAAGGCTCTTTCGCCAAGATCAACGAACGATAGCACAGTGAATTTCAAATAGGTCGAAATTTTAATTTCGACCGGTTCTCAATTGACGGCTAAGCGGAGTGGAGCACGAAGTGCGGAGCGCAGCGTGAGCGTTTTGCGCGCAGCGCATAATGCGTGCATAATGCGGCCAAGTGAGAAATTTGAAATTCTTTTAAATAAGGAGTACTTATGGCATTATCCAATGAGAATACATTGCCCGCCGAAGCTCAGGTCAAGGCGGACGAAGCAAAGACCGCTGCCGAAAATGCCGCCGCGCCGGCAGCGGAAAAAAAGAAGATCGACTGGTTCGGCGCAACGGCAAAGTACGGCGAACTGCTTTTTGACGCGCTCAAAACACTTGCCAAGTATTTCGCGTATGGCATACTGTGGCTTATCGCCGCTTTCCTGCGTGGTTGGGCGCGTGTGAGCAAATGGTTTAAGAAGCAGTTCAAGAGAGTGACTGAGGTGTGTTCCATGCCGTTCAAGCGCTATAAAAGGGCGCTTAAGATGGACGGCGCGGAGATCTCAAAGGCAAAGCGTGAAAAAGGCGTGATCGGCGGAGCAGCGGCAGGAGTAAAGGTCGCGGGGCGTGTTCTTTTCGGAAAACGCGGAGTAATAATCAGTGTTGCCAACTGGGTGCTGCCGGTCGTGTCCTGTATATTCCTGTTCAATATAATCAGCTACGCAAACAGCCAGACATATGCGCTCAAGCTCACGGTCAACGGAGATTTTATCGGATATATCAGCGATGAAACGATATTCACATCCGCTGAAAAGATGGTTCAGAAGCGTATCAATTACACAGGCTCGAATACCGAGATAATAGTGTTCGAGCCCAGTTATGAGATCGGCTCCATTGGCTACGGCGACACGCTCAACGTCTATCAGACCGCCGATAAAATGCTTGAGCTGATGGGCGGCGACATAAAGAAGGGCTACGGACTTTATATCGGCGACGCGTATTTCGGAACGCTTGAGGAGCACAGCAAGGTCGATAAGGTTCTTGACGATCTTCTTGATCAATACCGCACCGACAACCCCAAGGAGTCCGTCAAATTTGACAAGGAAATAACCTTCATTGAAGGTAAATATATGAATGACAGCTTTGTTGCCGAGAACGATATGATATCGACTCTCACGTCAAAGAAGCAGATGGCTACATATTACACCATTGAGAAGGGAGATTCCCCTTCGCTGATCGCAAACAAGGTAAATATGTCGCTCGATGAGCTTGACAGACTGAATCCGGGGTTCAGCACATCTGCCGCTATTTACACGGGTGACCGTGTTTACATCACACAGGACGTTCCGTTCCTTTCGGTAGTTATCACGCGGGAGGAGCATTATACCGAGGCGGTTCCGTATGAGACCGAAAGCGTTGACGATCCCAATGTGTTTGTTGGAGACCAGCTTACGGGACAGACAGGTCAGGACGGAGAAGCGGCGGTCGTCGCTAATGTTTCGTATATCAACGGCATCGAAGTGAGCCGTACTATTTTGTCAACGACCATCACCACCGAGCCCGTGACGCAGATCATGCTTGTAGGCGTAACTCCGCGTCCCGCTAACGCGGGTCCCGCGACAACAGTCCCCGAGGGGCAGTTCTATTGGCCTGTCGGCGGTTACGGCGGGGGACGTATCAGTCAGCAGCCCGGCATCCATGGAGGATATGCGGGACACAGGGGTATCGATATCGCATCGGGATACGGTACGCCGATCTATGCGGCAGCGTCCGGTACGATCATCGACTTCAAGAACAACGGCGCGTGGAACGGCGGTATGGGCAACTATATAAAGATCCGTCACGACAACGGACTTGTGACGATCTACCAGCACCTTAGTTCTGTAAGCTCCACGATCTACAAAAACAAGCGCGTGACCATGGCGGAGTTTATCGGATATATGGGCGCGACCGGAAATGTCACCGGAGTACATCTGCACTTCGAGGTACAGTACAACGGCGTGGCGCAGGATCCGACCAAGTATCTCCCCGCGCACAGATAAGAAAATAAACAAACGGCCGCTCGGGTTTAACCTCGAGCGGTCTCAGTTTGTATTAAAAGTTAAATAAAATTGATCAACATAAAAAACGCAGCAAAGCCACGTTGGTCGTGCATTATGAAAAATGACCTAAGTGTAAGAACATTGCAAAAACCCGATCAAGGAGCTAATTAAAACTTAGTGAAACAGCCAATTCGCAGCCGTGAAAAG
>JAIEDJ010000200.1 GCA_029068025.1 Oscillospiraceae bacterium
ATGCAACGGTAATTATTTCAGCGATTACGGCAGCGCAAAGGAAAATTTCGCTGTTCGGTCGTGCCTGATCAACAGCAATAAGCTGTTCGACAATGCGGAGCTTGCACAGCTTAACCGTTGTGTAGATTTCACAATGAAGCACAACGGCGATCTCGGCTTTGACGAGTGCGAATATCTCAAAAAGCTGAACGAAAAAATTTCTGACATACTTCCCGAGCCGCAGCAGACGGAAGGTATCAATATGTCCATGTAAGTAGGTGCGATATGAAGATAAAATTTAAAAGTGCTTTGCACAGAAAAAATTTCACGGGATATATTTCCCCGAAAAATACAGATTATTACAGTAACCGCAACGAGTTTATCGCCGCGGTTTTTCTTTTGTCCGCAGACAAGCTCTTATGGGAACGCTCTAAAAGCGCGCTTACAAGCTACTCCGTGAATTTCGGCTTGATCGATCTGAGCGGAATTTCTACAGAGGGTTACGCGCTTTATAAGGCGGCTAAAACCGTGTACAACGATGATTCGGCGACAGGAAGTTGCAAGGTCGCCGCCCAAGGCGCAGCACGGACGCTGCGCAATATAGGCGGCGACTCGGATATTTCGCTCAGTGAGCTGTGCGATTGGACGCTGCTCGACGATCCTACAGCGCTGACGATATTCGCGGGAGTTATGCTCCGCAGAAACGGCATTGGAATGCTGAATTGGAGGTCTTAAAGTGATAAGATTTTTTATAAAAAACGGGAATAACTCGTTGAGATTCGACGCTCCCACAGACGAACTGTTCGATCACCTCGGCAGCATCGGGATCGGCAAAGATATTCCGATCACTTCAAGCGGAGAAATTTCCGTAAAATTTTATCCCACCGATGAGGCGGATAAGATAGCAAAAGTTGTTTGTGACAGACTGCTTCCCGAGGATAAGATCTCCGATGTGAATCAGCTGTGCGAGAAGCTTGACGGACAGTGGAGAATATCTGCCGAGGAATTCGAGGAAGCGATAAACAAAGTAAACGCTCACGGCGCTGCGGAGATCGGCGAGGTTTATGAGTATCTCATAATGCAGGACGGTCAGTCGATGAACAGTATCGGTATGTGACGGCGAAAGCCTTAACATAAAAAATTCAAATTGGAGGTGAGATTATGCAGAAGATGAGTAAAGGTCGGATCGAGTTTTACAAGGAGCATTATCCGCGAGGAACGCGCGTGCAGCTTGATTCGATGGGCGATGATCCGTGTCCTGTTGAGTCCGGAGCGGTCGGCACGGTAATTTCGGTGGACGATCTCGGAACTCTTCATTGTGAATTCGACAACGGCAGATCGCTTGGAATTTGCCCCGAGGTGGACAGATTCCACAAGATTTTCGATCAGACGGAGTCGCAGGAGCCGAAAATGTCGATTTGACACAGCAAGAAATTTAAATAAGGAAGTGGTTCTATAGCAATTAAATTCTTTGACTGCTTTGCCGGAATCGGAGGATTCCGCAGCGGTCTTGAAAATGCCGGAGGGTTTGAATGTATCGGAAGCTGCGAGATCGACAAATTCGCGGCTGCCGCTTACAAAGTCATGTATGACACGAAAGGAGAGGATTTTTATACCGACATCAAGGAAATTGATACGGAAAACCTTAAAGATTTTGACTTGCTCGTTGGAGGATTTCTGTGTCAGCCGTTCAGCAATGCGGGCAGACGCTTATCGTTCGCTGATCCGCGGGGTACTCTCTTTTTTGAGCTCGCAAAAATCCTTGAAGCAAAGCGACCTCGGTATTTTATCTTTGAAAACGTTCCCGGTCTGCTCAGTGCGCAGGAAGGATACTGCTTCGCAAAAATCCTTGACACGCTTTGCGAACTGGGGTATAGCGTATGCTGGAGGGTGCTTGACAGCAAAAATTTCGGAGTCAGACAGTCCCGCAGACGAGTATTCATTGTCGGATTTTTTGGAAACAGAAGTCCCCTCGAAATATTGGCTTTCGGAGCGCAGTACAAGAAAGATTTGCGGCTGCTTATAGACGGCGGTTCGCAAGGTAAACGAGTATATCTTACAAGCGGCGACGCGGTTACCCAATGCAGCGGCAGCGGTGGAGTGAGCCGCAGAACCGGGTTGTATCTTATTGATCAGAATCCAAACCCGACAATAACGGATAACGCGCGTTGCATTACGGCGCGGCAGGACAGCGGTGTAAGCAATCATCGCGGCGAACATTCAGCCGTACTCGTTGAAGAACCGCAGCCGATCATCAATCCGTTCAAGGAAACAACAAGGCAGAACGGCAGACGGATCAAGGATCCCGGTGAGCCAATGTTCACCATTACCGTAACAGATCGGCACGGTATCGTGCATCGCGGAAGAATTCGCCGACTGATGCCGATTGAGTGTTGGCGGCTTCA
>JAIEDJ010000002.1 GCA_029068025.1 Oscillospiraceae bacterium
CATAGGAGAAGCTCACGTTGTCAAACTCAAAGGCGGGAGCGTTCTTATCGGTTTTCGGAGAGTTTTCCGCTCCGACTATCGAGGACTTCATATCGAAGATCTCGTTGATACGTGCCGAGGACGCAGCCGCGCGCGTGAAAATAGTCACAAGATTCGCGACCACCACCAATGCGAGGGAGATCTGCGTCATGTAGTTTACAAGCGCGATGACCTTGCCCTGAGTAAGTCCGTCTGTCCCAAGGCTTACGAACGATCCGCCGAAGTAAACTATAAGCAGATACGCCGCGTTTACAGCTATGAAGATCGCGGGATTGAGCAGCGCGTTTATGCGTCCCGCGCGGACAGCGAACTTCCTGTATTCCTCCGCAGTCTCCTCAAAGCGCTGCGTTTCGTAGTCCTGACGCGCAAACGCTCTTACCACACGCACTCCCGAAAGGTTCTCGCGCGTTATCCGCGAGATACCGTCCAGCGACTTCTGCTGCTTCTTGAACAGCTTTACGGTCGCCTTCATTATTGGCACCATCACAAGCACGATAATTATCATAGCCCCGAGGAAGATCAGCGACAGCCGCGCCGAGATCGTAAACGCCATGATCGTCGCTCCGATAACCAGAAACGGCGCTCTCACCACAAGACGTATCAGCATCGCAACAGCAGTCTGCACCTGATTCACATCGTTTGATATCCTAGTGACCAGCGCTGCCGTGCCGAGCGTGTCAAGTTCTTTGTATGACAGCGTGTTGATATGCTTGTACAGATCGTCGCGGAGCCGCGTTCCCACGCCCTGCGACGCAACGCTTGCCATATACTGGCAGATCAAGGCGAACGTCAGTCCGCACACCGCGAGTATGACTAATATAACTCCGTTTTTGAGTATATAGTCCTTGTCGCCGTTGGCGATACCCACGTCGATTATCTGAGCCATAACAAGCGGCACGATAAGCTCGAATATCGCTTCGGTCAGCTTGCAGAGCGGGCCTATCGTCACATTCAGCTTAAATTCCTTTAAATATCGCGCAAGCCGGATCAATTTGATCACTCCTTATTTTAAAAAATTTCAAAATGCCGAGTTGAGGGAGCAGCAAAGCTGCCGCCAACTCGGAGCCGGTCGAAAATTTTTCTTGAGAAAAATTTTCGACCTTTTTGAAATTCACTGTTTTATCGTTCGTTTATCTTGGCGTAAGAGCCTTAATACGCTTTTTTAATACCTTGACAAATCGTCATATTATTATACCACTTTTTCCTGCTTTTGTAAAGCGGTTTTGAAAAAACTTTGCTTCTTTTGCCCGCCTTTTTTACTTGACTTTTCAATGATTTTGTGGTAAAATATGTTTAAATGGTATTTCATACTTACTGAAAGTTGAAAGGGGCGGTTTAAATGAGCAAGTTTCAGGTCGCGCCGCTGTTCACCGACAAGATGGTACTCCAGCGCGGAAAGAACATCAATGTATTCGGCACCGGCGAGGACGGCACCAATGTGACAGTAACACTGTGCGGCAGGTCGGAGTCATGTGTTGTCACAGGCGGTAAATGGAAGGTAGTGTTTCCTCCGATGGGTGCGTGCCGTTTTATGAGCATGACAGTGGAGGACGACGAGGACTTTGTTACGTTTGAAAACGTCGCGATCGGCGAGGTATGGATGGCTGGCGGTCAGTCCAATATGCAGGTGGAGCTTGCCGCTTCCATGGGCGGCAAGGAAGCTCTTGAAAACGATGACACAAAGGATGTCCGCGTCTTTAACGTCCCGCGCAAGACCACTTACGACGACGATTATGAGCAGGCAATGCAGGAAGCGCACTGGTCGGATTTCTCCGACAAGGAAGACGCGGCGCACTGGAGCGCTGCGGCGTATTTCTGCGCCAAGCTGATGAGCGAATATATGGATGTTACCGTTGGAATAATAAACTGCAACTGGGGCGGCTCAAGCATTTCCTGCTGGATCAGCAGAAATTACGGACGCGGCGGCATTGGCGTTTGGTTTGACGAGTACGACGCCGCAATGGCGGCTACCACTCCCGAAAAGGCGACAGCCGATTTCCGCGAGTATTTGAAGGAGCGCGCAAAGTGGGACGAGAAGCGTAACGAGTACTTCGCCAACACCGAGAATCCCACCGACACCGGCTGCCGTGAGGCAATCGGTGAAAAGCCCGCGAACGTACCCGCGCCGTGCAATCCCAAGGCTCCCAGTCTGCTGTACAACAGCCTTATCAAGCGCATTGCGCCGTATACAATGGCGGGCGTGCTGTGGTATCAGGGCGAGAGTGATGATCTTCACCCGAACGCGTACTACACCGGACTTACAAACCTTATCCGCAACTGGCGCGAGGACTGGCGCGATGACGAGCTTATGTTTATTATCGGTCAGCTGCCCGTATACGGCGGAAGAGATCCCGACGGCGACAGCTGGAGCATAATCCGCGAGGCGCAGATGCGCGTATACAAGACGATCAAGAACACCGGTATCGTTGTGCTGCTGGACTGCGGAGAGAAGGACATTCTCCATCCGTCCGACAAGCGTGAGGTCGGCAGACGCTTTGCCATGCAGACCCTGGAGGTCGCATACGGCGGCTGTGACGGAGCAAACGCGCCGATCTTCAAGAACGCCATCCGCCGCGGCGACACGCTGGAGCTTCAGTTTGACAATATCCGCGCGGGCTTCAAGCTGAACGGCGAACCCGACGGCTTTGAGATCTGCGGCGAGGACGGCGTATACGTTCCCGCATACGCGGACGTTTCGGGAACGAGAATATTCCTAAACGCGGACGGCATAGAGCATCCCTGCGGAGCGCGTTATCTCTGGAAGAACTACGGAGAGGTGAATGTATTCAGCGGATTCAATCTGCCCCTTGCGCCGTTCAGGATCGATGACATATAATGTCAATTGTAATGGATATAATTGACAATTAATGTGCTGCCTTCGGCGGCAGATAAGATCGTCTTTATGCTGATGAGTTTGTTGGCAACATTTTGAGCTGTGATAAAGGCTCTTATGCCAAGTACAACGTTATAAACACGAATCAAAAGCGTTTGCACCGAGAACAACATTAAAAACGCGCTGCAAAGGCTCTTTTTCCAAGAACGACATTATAAACACGCAGGAATTTCAAAAAGAGTCAAAATTTTTCTTAAGAAAAATTTTGACCGGTTCGCACTTGGCTGCTAAACGGAACGGAGCGCGAAGCGCGGAGTGCAGTGTGCAGTCAAGTGCGAATTTTGAAATTTTTTTAAATAAGGAGAAAAACATGGTCGCTTTAGTTACGGGCGCAAGCTCGGGGATCGGGCGCGATATTGCCCGCAGTCTTGCACAGCACGGAATAAGTCTTATCCTCACGGCACGCCGCCGCGACAGGCTCTCGGAGCTTAAGCGGGAGCTTGTTGACAAGTATGATGTAAGGGTGAAATGTATCACTGCTGATCTTTCGGACGAAAGACAGGTTTTCGCGCTTTATGATACGGTCAAAAGGTATGATATCGATATTCTTATCAACAACGCGGGCTTTGGAGTGTTCGGGGAGTTTACCGAAACAAATATTGAGCGTGAGCTTGAAATGCTGAATGTCAATATCAAAGCGAATCACATATTGTTTAAGCTGTTTCTGCGCGATTTCAAAAAGCGCGACTGCGGATTTATTCTGAATACCGCCAGCGAGGCGGCTTTCCTTCCGGGACCGTGGTTCTCGTCGTACTATGCCAGCAAGGCGTATGTTATGCGTATGACCTACGCTGTCGCCGATGAGCTGCGCAGAAACGGCAGCCATGTTAAGGTCTCGATGCTGTGCCCCGGTCCTGTGTCGACCGAGTTCAGCGAGACGGCGGGAGTGAAGTTCGCCATACCGCCGTATCCGAGCGCCAAGCTCGCCGAGCACGCGGTGCGTGAGATGTTCGGCGGAACGGTGCTGATAACGGAAACCAAATTCCACAAGTGCTTCGTTCTTCTGGCAAGCGCGTTCCCCGAGAGGCTGAAGGCTTTCTGCGCGGGATTTATCCAGTCCAAGAGGAGGCCGCAGTAATGGCGAATACGACTGAGATCGTCGTGCGCTATGCCGAGACCGATCAGATGGGCGTGGTTCATCATGCCGTATACCCGATCTGGTTTGAAATAGCGCGTACCGAGTATATCAAGGCGGTCGGCATGAGCTATTCCGAGATGGAAAGAGAAGGTGTTATGCTGCCCGTTACGGCGATATCCTGCCGATACAGGCTTCCCGCGAAATATGATGACGTGCTTGAGATAACGGCGAGAATAACGCGGTTTTCTCCCGCAAGGATCGAATTTGTCTACGAAGTCCGCCGCAAAGGGGAACAGGAGATCCTCACCACGGGCACCAGCGCCCACGGTTTTGTGGATTCCAAGACGTTCCGTCCGCTGAATTTCAAAAGAGCGCTGCCCGAATTTTACGCGGTGATGGAAGAACACGCGAATAAGGATATGGCGGCAGAAAATAACTGAACAAAATAACAGCGCCGCCCGAAAGGGCGGCGCTGCAGCTTGTATAAAACCCCTCTCGGGGAGAGGGGGAGAGAGATGCCGGGGCTTCGCCCCAGCTCCCCGCCAAAGGGCTCGCATTATGCGCTTTGCGCAAAACGCTGCCCTTTGGAATCCCGAAAAAGGACTGTATGATCCATGGAGATCGTTAATAGTAATAATCAACCAACTCTGCCATTTCATGTTTTATGGAATCGGAATAATAACCTCTGCATACCATAGTCACTCTTGCCGAGCCTTCCTTTAGTCTTTCAAACAGCTTGTTGTTGTTTGTGCCGCTTCTTATGCAGTAAATATACCAACGATCCGTATAACCGCCGCCGGTCGGAATGATCTTAACGCAAAAGTACCCGCCTTCATAATCCCTGTAATCATAATTATAATAGTCATCAAGCTCTGCGGTACCTGTAATAACGAAGTGTTTTCCAAGATGTGAAAGCGGATCGTATTTTACATCTTTATACGAAGCAAGCTTGCCGTATGTCTCCTCGAAAATTCTGTCTTTTGCCGTATGAAATGCTTTGGCAAATTTGGAAAGCCCGTCCTTGCGAAATACATCGCCGTTAGATTTAAATGTACCATCATATAGAAAAGTGCCCAGCTTCTGGCCGTTTAAATCTTTTATACAACTGCCTTTGGCATCATACTGAATGTCGATCTTTTGACTTTCCGCACCTTTGGTGCTCAGCTCGAAAGTGAGAAAATCCACCGCGCTTTTAAAGGTTGATCTCTTCCTTTTCTCATCGGTATTCAACACGGTTTTCAAGTGGTCTTCCAATAGTTCATCCGAGGAATACGGAATATCCCAACAATAACAGATACTTTTGTAGATAAAACGTATTTTATAGCAGTGCTGCGTCGAGCTGCTTGAATCATCACACAGCCAAAAATCACTTGATGAATAATCTTCAAGCTCACTCTCGTCAAAAAAAGTCTTTCGTATTTCTTGGCTCGAATAGCTTTCGGTATTCCCGTCGTTTGGTTTGCCGGAAGAACCTGTTCCGCAAGCCGATAAGCACAAAACAATGCCGCAGCATAGTACAAAAGCAAGTAATTTTTTCATGTCAATTTTTTCCTCCGTCATCTTGAACGGTATGTATAACACCAATTTTTCATTAAGTATAAAACATCCCCGAACAATAAAAAAGTGCGCAGCCGAAGCCACGCACCGAAAAATGCAAAGCTCCGATTGCTGCGACACAATTCGTTCCTTCAAAAAAATGACACGAAAAGAGCATGCACTTTTACCTATAGCAAAAGTGTCACTTCCGTTGAAGGATATTAAATTGTGTCGCAATTTAATTATATCATTTTATACACATTTTGTCAATAGCTTTCTATTTTTTTTGATATTCCTGATCAAAGAGGGCGAAGATCCGCTGCTTCACCGCCAAGAATGTCATAAATGGGATTTTACAAACCGAAAACGGCGGAACAGCCAAAAAATCTTGACAAACCGCGTCTAAAATGGTATAATGAAGACAGGAAGTGATCATGTGGCGTTAGAATACCAACGTTATGGCAGGAATAAAGATACCATTGTAAACAAAACATACATAGAGAGCGGGGAGTATAGGAGAAAATTTGACAATGCAACAGATAACCCCGATGTCAATAAGGCTCTTTACAATGCCGCAAAAACAGCACTAATACATCGCAGCGGCACAAAGCTTGAAGATATGTATTGGTTTGATGGTAAAACCGGTCAAATTATTTCAAAGGAAATTAATGCCATAGATCCGCGCATTGTGATTTACTCCGATAAAACAAAGAGCGCGATCAAATCAAATGATAATATCATTGCCCTGCATACGCACCCAAGCAGTATGCAGCCAAGTGTTGATGACTTTAATGCTTGTTGTCGTTATGGATATAGGCGTGGGGTGGTGGCTTGTCACAACGGCAAGGTATTTATATATTACTCTGAACAGTTAATAAGTTCAAAGTTGTATGAAATGGTGATAGAGCGCGGCATTAAAGATGGATTGTCTGAATATGACGCACAAATAGCTGCTTTAAATAGCTTGAAGCGCAGTTATAATATTGATTTTTGGGAGGTGAAGTAAATGAATTATGACTATGAACACCTTAATGATTATCTTGATGATAGAGTTATATTTTCCGATGAGGTTAAGGCAATGTCGCGAGAACAACTTGACTCTGAAATTCGTCGCCTAGAGGCTGAAGCTGCAAAGGAAAAAGCGCGCATTGAATCGAATGGTGAATCTTCAAAGAAAGCCGTTTAGATAAAAGTCCGATAATTCATAGAAACGGCGGCACCCGTGAAGGTGCCGCCAGCTTGTATGAAAACCCCTCTCGGGGAGAGGGGGAGAGAATTGCGGGGCTCCGCCCCGCGCCCCGCCAAAGGGCTTCGCCCTTTGGAATCCCGAAAAAAGAACTTTTTCTACAG